>DATCAO010000374.1:0-5505 GCA_036512575.1 Puia sp. | reverse complement strand
AAAATCTGTCGAAATCTTTTCAGGATAACCGGGTCCTGTGCGGGGTGAACCTGGATGTATTGAAAGGGGAAAATGTTGTTGTGCTGGGCAGATCCGGCAGCGGGAAGTCGGTATTAATAAAAATCATTGCGGGATTACTCAGGCAGGATGAAGGAACCGTGTATGTGCTGGGAAAAGATGTAGGCTCTTTGGATATCAAAAAGCTGCAGGAACTAAGAAAGCATATTGGCTTCTCCTTTCAGAGCAGTGCCCTATACGATGGCATGACCGTTCGGGAGAACCTGGAATTTCCCCTTGTCAGGAATAAAAGAAAACTCATGAATAAACAGGTTGCGGAGGCGGTTGAACAGGTATTGAATGATGTGGGCCTGTTGCAGACGATTAACCAGATGCCGGCCGAACTTTCTGGCGGGCAAAAAAAGCGGATCGGTATTGCACGCACCCTGATACTCCAGCCGGAGATCATGTTATATGATGAGCCGACTGGCGGTATTGACCCGATCACCTGCGTTGAATTAAATCACCTGATTAATAAAGTACAGAAACAGTATAATACCAGTTCCATTATCATCACGCACGACCTGGCTTGTGCCCGGATGACCGGTAACAGGGTAGCCATGCTTGTAGACGGCAAGATTTCGAGGCAGGGTAGCTTTGATGAGGTTTTCAATACAGAAGATGCCAGTATCCGGGGTTTTTATAATTACAATTTCATTCATCAATCATGAAAACAGTAGCCATGAAACGGGGGATTATCGTAGGATTATTTATTTTTTTAGGACTTGCTATTTTCATTACGGCCGTCTTCACGATTGATGCCCAGAAAAAAACATTTGCGCATGCTGTTCGTGTTAAGGTTGTTTTTGACAATGTGGGAGGACTTCAGGAGGGTAATAATGTCTGGCTCTCCGGTGTTAAAATAGGGACGGTAAAAAAGATAAGCTTTTATGGAAAAACACAGGTTGAAATTGTCATGAACATAGACCAGGATGCGCGTTCGCATATTTACCGGGATGCAAAGGCAAAAATCAGTTCGGATGGCTTTATCGGCAACCGGATCGTCGAAATTTTTGGAGGATCGAGCGACGCACGGGAAATAGAAGACGGAGGTTACCTGACAAGTGAAAAATCTATTCAAACGGATGAGATGCTCGCCACGCTCCAGGAAAACAATAAAAATCTGCTGGAGATTACCGGCGATCTGAAGGTAATCAGCAGACGTATCCGCGAAGGAAAAGGGACCATTTGGGAACTGATCAACGATCCATCCATTGCAAATAGTCTTAGGGCTACCCTGATAAATTTTAAGAAAACTTCCGTCAATAGTGAAATGGCCATCGCCAAAGTAAATGCATTTGTATCCGGATTTAATAAACAGGGTACATTGCTCAATGAACTCATGACAGATACGGTTGCTTTCACGCGGTTCAGGGAAACTCTTGTGAAGTTGAACAAAGCATCCGTGAGCATTTCAGAATTTGCGGACAGTTTGAAACAGGCGGGTAAATCCCTTAGTAGAACCGACAACCCTGCGGGCGTTTTACTGAATGACCGGCAGGTGGCGGAGGATTTGAAAAATATTACCCGAAACCTTGACAGTAGCAGTCGCAAACTCGACGAGGACCTTCGGGCACTGCAGAGTAATTTTTTATTCAGGGGTTACTTCAAAGACCAGGAAAAACAAAAGAAGAAACAGGAACAAAAACAACTGCAAGAGCAGAAAAAAGAGGAAGAGAAAAAAGACCAGGTTCCCTGATTGGGTTTAGTCAATTCCAGACTATGAATTCATTTGCACTCTGCATATTTGACTCGGCCTTCTACGTGAGATCATAATCTGATTGACTTCAAACGCTCCGAAATTCTAATTCATCCTGCTTCGGAATACGGGGGGACCTCAAAGACTCCGAAATTCTAATTCATCCTGCTTCGGAATACAGGAGGACTTCATACTGACTCCACTTTTGCACTTCTTATCAACTGCTTCATAATTTGTTCAAAACATACATCTTTAAGCAAAGTACTTCTTCGCTTTTTACTCGAGGTCCCGATGACCTAAGCTTTACTAGAAAGAATCGAAAATGCTGAGTTCACTTGGTTTAATAAAAAATAGTGAATAAGGATCAAGGAATACAAAATAACTTATGCTTTTATGCCTGAGCTTTCCATTTGGGCAATAATCTTATTAACTTCTATTTCTGTTGACTTCATTTTTTTTTGGCAAAAAGTAATCAATTCTGAAGACCTGCATCAAACTATCTGCTGTTTTGCCTCCATCCAGAAACTCGGGTTCTTTGCTTGGATAACCCAATAGATATCCTTGCGTTCCTCCCGTAGAACACCTACTCAACAACAACGAGCATGTCAATAATTTCAGTATTGTCTAAATTTTATTCATTTGAGTCTTCCCGATAACCTTTCAATAAAATTCGTAAATGTGTTTTCCAAAAAAGTCAATGCCGATTCTTCATCTCCGGCATCATAGTGATTATTGTTAAAATAGTAAACCTTTCCAAAATTATTTTCCCTTACTGAGATACAAAATAAATTTCCACCGTCATCAAGAGCAAATGGAACTATTCCCAGTGGAAAATATCTTTCCAGCAGAGCAAGATTTTTATACGTGTTTTCAAGATTGCCAAATCCATTATACTTCAACGATAAAAACGCATTTACAGTAGTGGCGCCCTCGTCTCTCCACTTATAAGCATCACTTTCCGGATATCCACCGTTATATCTTAAATAATGCGCTACAAAGTCATCGGGAAAGACAATGCTCAATTCTTTCTCAATTTCAGATATATCTGCTCTATTTAATGTTTGACTTGTCTCTAAATATTTCATAGCTCGACTTTGAATAATTGTGTTTATATCAAGCAATACTCTCGTTTAACAAGTGAACATTTTAAAATTCTCATTGAGTTAAATGTATAAAACTCACGTAGATCATCAAAAAATAACTTTGTGTACCATCGAGTTATTGTAACCTGGCCGCCAAAACAATGTAAGTCTCGAAATCAGGATTTAGCAACAGATTAGGAGCGAATAAAAGGCTTCTAAAGGCGAAGAAAAGCAACAAAAGGCAAATGGAATGCTGTGAGAATGAATGTACTCCGCAGGGAACGCGCATCTATCGTGAGATGGTCACTTCTCGATACAAAAAGTACTACCCCGCGATTCCAGTGGGTTTGAAGGGATTTAGTGACAGATTGGTAACAAGCTTTTATGACTTTGTAGTGAATCAAGCATATCATAATGCATCCATCTTTTGATAGGTAATACCGGCTCTTATCTATTTGCTTCCGGTTATTTTCTGCGATCGTTTTCGCAGAAGTATCATCACATATTTTAAAGATCGTTGATTCTTGAAAAAGCTCCAGGTCTCGAAACTGCTGGATATCCGAACGTTCCATTATAGAAAGATCATTAAGAATAGTTGAGGATGGCTTTACCTATAAAAAGAAAATTAGGAATCAGTTTTGGCGTGCTCCGCTTGTAGTTAGCATATACTTCGCCGAATTGGATCAAAAGTTTTTTCTCCTCCGACCGGATACCGATCAGCACATACAGCGTAATAGAAAGGCAGCTCAAAAAATTGCTCAATAGAGGAAAGAATAAAAAAAGAGACCACATCGATAGAAGCGTTCCAAGATAAAGGGGATGACGTATGTATTTATGAACACCGTAGAGTTCAAGTGAAGCTGGTCGCTTCTCAGGGTAAAAAACGCCGATGCCACTCAGTTTGATGAAGTATTTACTTATACTGACGCCCATAAGGAAAGTACCCAACAGGCTAAAGGGGAGCCCTATAAAATATTTAATTCGGACTGGAATGCCCAGGCCCACACTATTAATAGAAAACTGAAACCACAATACAAAAATGAGTGTACCCAATGCCAGGAATGAATAAATCAGGCGATAATATTGGAAGCTCCTGCCCATTTTTGACTGGAACATTTTCTTACATTTTTCCATGGCGGTGATATGGTGAATAACGCAGAACAGAATCCAATATCCAGTCAGTATTCCATATTCAGTATATTTTGCCATTCATTGTTTATTGAAGGGATTATTTTTATTTCTCCAGGGATATGAAAGTAATACCTGATGTATAAGGCAAGGTTCAACGTATAGGAAGTATCTGATCCCGTTAAACCCCTCTGTTAGTGTAACTGGTTTAAATTTGCCGAAATGGTGTAAATGCCATTTGCAGGCGGGACTAGTCACAAAACGGACAAAAATAAATTTCATAGGAATCATCAAATGCATAGAATATCTAAAGCTTTAGGCCTTCCCTATTAAATTTGTCATACTGTTGACTATAATCTTTGTATTAAAAGTAACTCTAGATTTATCGCGCTAATTATTCTGATGTTTTCCCATCAAATTTTTCCTCATCTCTTTCCGCCAACTCTTTTGTTGCCCTGATGGTCCCTTCCTGGTGATTTGGTGGACCATAAATTGTGTACATTTTAAATGCCCCGTTGCCTGTATTGATAACATTATGTTTTGCGCCCGCTGGCACAACTATCACATCGCCTTCCTTAACACTGTATTCACTTGCGTCGATAATACATTTACCATTTCCGCTTTCAAACCGAAAAAACTGATCGTTGTTCAGATGAACCTCCAACCCTATTTCTTCTCCAACTTTCAGGCTCATCAATACAAGCTGAAGATATTTACTTGTGTACAATACTTTCCGGAAATTCGTATTTTCCAAAGTCAATTTCTCGATATTGCCAT
The DNA here is from genome assembly GCA_036512575.1 of Puia sp. GTDB lineage: Bacteria > Bacteroidota > Bacteroidia > Chitinophagales > Chitinophagaceae > Puia. The sequence continues at coordinate 762 of DATCAO010000374.1, read as the reverse complement.
TAAATCCTTTCATTTTTGCCGTAAGTTAATGATAAAATTATTTTTCACCGATAAGTGTTTTTAAAAGAAGCCTTTCAACCGCATCTGAGGATGCTGGATTCTGACTGGTAATCAATAGGCCACCCTGTTCTGCATACGAGCCCCAATCAGCTACTTTACTACAATGCTTGTCAAATTCAAGTCCCATATATTTCTATTCACGTTTGATTATGTATTATTGAACGATAATAAAAATAATGGGAATAGAATAACAGTTCACCAATAACGGATTAAATAATTTTAAGCTTTTGTGTACGCGTTTTAAGAAAACTTATAATTTCCTCGGTATTTTGTTCATCATCTAATTTTACAAAATTTAACGCTAATTTTCTATAATTTTTAGTCATTAGCAAAAACCATATTTGAAAATAATCCAAGCCAGTGAAAACTATAGCCTTATTCTCCTTATAAACGTTGATATTTTCCTTAAAATTAGTAGGCATTTCCGTCCAATGTAAATAGGGGCGCAAATGATGACCTATATGATATCCATCATTAAAGCATTTCTTGTTATAAATAGTATTAATACAGGTAATACTGTTGCTGTAAATTTCACCAGGTTTCTGTGCATCTATAAAAGCATGTTGTGCCCAATTTCCTGCCATCATTGCAAAGCGTATAAATAATAATGGCAAAACAAAAACGGTAAGGGCTGCTTTAATATTATAAAAGCATAATAAAATGGAAAGCAGTATAAAAAATGATTCTCCAATTAATATTCTT
>DATCAO010000373.1:0-6928 GCA_036512575.1 Puia sp. | reverse complement strand
GAAATCGCGTACTTATTGTCGATACTCGCCGTGTAGTGAAACCCGGATTCGTCGTCGCGTAATATAACGGGCATGCCGGCCCGGAACTGCCTGTCTTTATCCAGGCAAACCAGATAGATGATTTTCTTCTGCGGAGTCAGGGCCTTGATAAACAGGTAGGTCTCGGCATTCTTTACCTCCAGTTTGCCACCGGCAAATAACCTGGGTTTCAGGGACTTCCCGAAGTTTTTGTAGATTAGGGAATCAGGTATAAACTGGTTAAATGCCGACCAGGCCAAAGGGGAATCGGGGGATTTTTTCTGCAGGGCGCTGTCAGCCAAATTTACAGGAAGTGTCAGGGAGTGAAACATGGCCAGAAAATCGCCGGGCTCTATCTTTTTTGGGTGGTTGGTTCCATCGGCAGTTTTATGCCCGCAGGCATCCAAAACCAATAACAAAGCCCAAACCAGCCCAAATTTCAACATGCGCATGCAACCCGATTAAAATTCAAAAGTAAAGATTCATCAGTTAGCCGCTTTCTATTATTTTCCACGGATTATTGGGAACAAATTTTAGATTTGTTTAATCCAGACGCTAAAAGCCGGAAATACCTGATCAGACCAATGAAACGAGTACAGTACAGTGATCTCTCCCTTAGTGAAGTGCATGGAACCGTAGAAGTGAACCACCCGGGATCCCGCTGGAAACAGCTTTTTTCTTTTTTCGGACCTGCCTACCTGGTCAGCGTAGGTTATATGGATCCTGGCAACTGGGCGACCGATATCGCCGGGGGGAGCCAGTTTGGATATCGTTTGCTATGGGTTTTACTCATGAGCAATATCATGGCCCTGGTTCTGCAGAATTTGTCTGCCCGACTGGGTATAGTCAGGGGCAGGGACCTGGCTCAGGCTAACCGGGAAACCTATCCCAGATTAATTAATTTCTGTCTTTACATTCTGGCTGAAATTGCCATCACCGCCTGCGATCTTGCTGAAGTTTTGGGTATGGCCATTGGAATCCAGTTGCTTACCGGCTTACCTCTGGTATATGGCGTAGCCATCACCGCGCTGGATACTATTCTCCTGCTTTTTCTTCAAAAGCTGGGTATGCGGCGGTTGGAGGCTTTTATATTAGGACTGATCGCCATCGTGGGCATTTCTTTTTTCATTGAAATCTTTATTGTAAAACCTGAACTGGGAGAAATCAGTCGCGGCCTGATTCCTTCACTGCCCGGGTCAGCGGCACTATATGTTGCGATCGGTATTATCGGTGCCACGGTAATGCCACATAACCTGTATCTGCATTCGGCACTTGTACAGACAAGGAAAATAAAGAGAGAGGATCCCTCCATTAAAAAAGCCCTCAGACTTAACCTGTTGGATTCGGTAATAGCCCTGAACCTGGCTTTTTTTGTCAATGCCGCCATACTGATCCTTGCAGGAGCGACTTTTTTTAAAACAGGGCACCAGAACGTAGGTTCCATTCGGGAAGCATACAAGTTGTTTCCGGAACTCCTGGGATCGCGACTACCCTCCACTTTATTTGCAGTAGCGCTCATTGCCGCCGGTCAAAGTTCTACCATTACCGGCACCCTTGCCGGGCAAATAGTCATGGAGGGGCACCTGCACCTTAGGATTAATCCACTATTGCGCAGAATAATTACCCGTATGCTGGCGATCATTCCGGCGGTTTTGGTTATCGGATTTTCAGGTGAAACCCATGTGGATCAGTTACTGGTGCTCAGCCAGGTGGTACTAAGCCTTCAGTTGGGATTCGCGGTCATTCCCCTGATTCATTTTGTAAGTGATCAAAAAAAAATGGGGGCTTTCCGAATAAAAACACTAACCCGGTTCTTTGCATGGTCCATTGCTGCGCTCCTGCTTTATCTGAATTTGAAACTGGTATTGGAAGAAGGCGCTCAGCTCTTTGGACTTCCCGGATACTGGATATGGAAAATACTGGCGGTAGCCGTTTTGCTGGGCGCCCTCAGCCTGCTGGGTTATATTTTATTTCATCCCTGGTTCAGTAAAAAAGAATTTAAAGATCTGACCGTACATGGAGCCGAATCAACCATCACAAAACTGGAAATTCCAAAATTCAGGAATATCGCCGTGGCGCTGGATTTCAGCCGGCTGGATGAAAAGCTGCTGGCGTTTGCCATTGGTCAGGGCGGCGCAGAAAGCCGGTATATTCTGATCCACATTGTGGAAAGCGCTTCCGCCCGCATGCTGGGTAAACAAAGTGATGATCTGGAAACCAGGACTGATCAGGAACGGCTGAGCAGTTACGCCTCATCACTTGAAAAAAGCAACTATAAAGCAATTACCCGCCTGGGATATATCAACCGCAGCAAAGAAATTGTGCGCATCGTAGAGGAAGAAGACGCGGAAATTCTCGTCATCGGAGCACATGGCCATTCCGGCCTGAAAGATTTTATTTATGGAGAAACTGTGAATTCAGTAAGACATGAACTAAAAATACCCGTGCTGATTGTGAATTTATGAGGGTCTTTTCATCAAGTGTTTGAGACGGCTAAAGGTTTCTGGTTTCATATTCAGATAAGAAGCCAGGTATTTCTGGGGAACCCGTTGCAGGAGATTGCCATTGTTTCGGATAAAATTGATGAACCGTTCCTGAGAAGTTAACCGTACCCGGTTGTATTCGAAACTTTCTTTTTTCAGATACTCCTGGGTAGCGATCAACCTGCCGAGCCTTTCCATTTTTGGACTGAACTCGTAGAGCTTCTCTACATTTTCCAGTGTGATGGAAACGACGACCATGGGTTCAAGGGATTCAACGGAAAAGTTTGAGGGTTCTCCCGACATAAATGAGTCATAACAACAAATGATTTCATTCTCGCGGGAAAACTGCATAACCATTTCCTCATTTTTCCGGATAAAAAATTTCCTGGCCAGGCCCTGTAATATAAAATTCAGGTACTTTTCAACTTCGCCTTCTTCTACCAGTTTCTGTTTTTTTTCAAAATGGCGTAGTTCAAACAAACCAGCCATGTAGTTGAATTCGGGTTCGCTTAATGAAATAAAATTGGATATGTAAGATTTGACGATATCAACCAAATCCATGGATAACAGTTTGTTTCCGTAAGGTACCAAGATGTACGGGAGGTGACAAATTTTTTAAACACAAAAGTATTCGTTTGCGGATGGTGTATGAATCATAACAAAGAACAGAAAGTAATGGAAAAGGTTAACCCAAAATCCATAATTCACTAATTCAAACCCAAGGCGGAGTCTCAGTCCCATCGGATTCATCCGCTTTGCGAATTGGTTCATTTCATGTAGGTTTGCAGACTTTTCCTTAATAATTATTTTCATGGCAAACAAAATCAAAGTAGCAAATCCGGTGGTGGAATTGGATGGGGATGAGATGACACGTATTATCTGGAAGTTCATTAAAAACAAACTGATCCTCCCCTACCTGGATCTGGATATAAAATATTTTGACCTGGGTATAGAACACAGGGATCAAACAAACGACCAGGTAACCGTCGACGCAGCCAACGCCATCAAACAAATTGGAGTTGGTATTAAATGCGCAACCATTACTCCGGACGAAGCCCGTGTGGAGGAATTCCATTTAAAACAAATGTGGAAGAGCCCGAATGGCACGATCCGGAATATACTGGACGGCACGGTTTTCCGTGAACCCATCGTTATAAAAAATATTCCGCGGCTCGTTACGAACTGGACAGCGCCGATCATTGTAGGCAGGCATGCGTTTGGTGATCAGTACCGTGCTACCGACACCGTAATCAAAGGAAAAGGCAAACTGACCATGACGTTTACGCCTGCCGATGGCAGTCAGCCACAGGTTTTTGACGTATATGATTTCAAAGGAGATGGTGTGGCGCTCTCTATGTATAATACAGACGAGAGCATAGGCGGATTTGCGCGAAGCTGTTTTAATATGGCGCTGAGTAAAAAATGGCCGCTCTACCTGTCAACTAAAAATACAATCCTCAAAAAATACGATGGCCGATTCAAAGATATTTTTGAAGAAATTTATCAACAGGAATTCAAACAGAGATTCAAAGACGCGAATATCAGTTATGAACACAGGCTCATTGATGATATGGTCGCCAGTGCATTGAAATGGAATGGAAATTTTGTCTGGGCCTGTAAAAACTATGATGGTGATGTGCAGAGTGACACTGTTGCCCAGGGATTCGGTTCACTGGGACTTATGACTTCGGTGCTCATCACACCCGACGGCAAAACGATGGAAGCAGAGGCCGCACACGGAACAGTTACCCGTCATTACCGCGACCATCAGGCCGGCAAACCGACCTCCACCAACCCAATCGCTTCCATATTTGCCTGGACCCGGGGTCTGGCCTTCAGGGGTAAGCTGGATGGTAATGCCGAACTCATACAATTCTGTGAAAACCTGGAAAAGGTTTGTATAGAAACGGTGGAAACAGGCAAAATGACCAAGGATCTGGCAGTATGCCTTCTGGGTAATAAAGTAACCGCAGGAAAAGATTACCTGAATACAGAGGACTTCCTGGATGCCATAGACCAAAACCTCCGGCGCAAGATCGGCTAATCGAAAAAGCCACCTCTTTTTGGACATCAGGAAATTCCCGGAACCAAAAAGAGATGGCCTTAAACGATTGTTTACCTAAGCAGTTAAACTATTTCTTTTTTGTTGTATCAACCTTAGCTTTCAGGCTATCCTTAGCAGCTGTAGCAGCAGAGTCAATTGTTTTAACAGCTGAATCAGCGACAGCAGCAACTGTATCCTTAGCTGCAGTTGCAGCAGAATCTACTGTTTTATCTGCGCTGGAAGAACCGTTACAGGCAGCAAATGTGCCGATTGCAAGAACGACAAAAAGTTTTTTCATTGTTATTTGTTTGATTGTGAATGATTTCATGTTAATACCCGGATTGAAAAAAGGTAACCTGTGATTGCTGTTTTTTTGTATACACAAACACCCGCAGTTAGATAACTAATTGATAATTAACGGTTTAATATGTAAATTTATTTTTCGGGGCCTGGAATCGCCACCGAATAACCAGGTCCGGCCTGTTTTTTTGGGTTTTCCTGGACCATTTGGGTTACGATTCTTTACTTTCAGTATTAAATAAAGCAGGTGTGACTACGGACAGTAATGAGCAAGCGTTATTGAAAGGACTGGCGACGAATGACCGGAAAGCCATTGAGACCATTTACCGGGCAAATTACAGTATGATTCAGACTCTGGTTATCAACAATAGCGGTACTTCCGACGACGCAAGGGATGTATTCCAAGAGGCCATTATTGTTTTGTACGAAAAAGCCAAATCCGGAAGTTTTGAACTGCATGCCCAGTTGAAAACATACATTTATGCCGTATGTCGCCGTTTGTGGTTGAAGAAACTTCAGTTAAACCAACGTTTTGCAGGCGATCTGGCTAACGCCCCGGAGACAATCGCAACGGAAGACGATGTGGACATGTATGAACACCGGACCCGGGATTTTGAACTGATGGAGCAGGCCCTTCAGCACCTCGGTGAGCCTTGTAAGGAAATTCTGGAGAGTTATTATCTCCGTAAAAAGAATATGTCCGAGATCGCGAGAGAATTTGGTTACACGAATGCGGATAACGCGAAGAATCAGAAATATAAGTGCCTGATGCGATTGAAAAAGATATTCTTCGGTCATTACAATAACAACAACATTTAAAACCCAGGAAATGGACGAGCGGCTGATTTTGGAATCGATAGAAAGGTATATCCGGGGCGAAATGCTTCCGGAAGAGAGGAAATTTTTTGAAGAACTCCGGAAATCCAATCCGGGAGTTGATCAGATGGTGGTTGAACACACCGTTTTCCTGCACCTGATGGAAAAATACGGCGACAGGAAAAATGTGAAGTCCAGTCTGCAGGAAGTGCACAACGAACTTTTTGAAACCGGGCAGATCAAACAGAGTCAGGAAACCCGCATTGTTCGTTTATGGCTCAAGTATCGTAAAACGATTGCTGTGGCCGCGTCGATTGCAGGCATCACAGCACTGGCCGTTAGCGGTATTACTTCATACTATGCGCCCAGAACGCCCAACACCCAGTTACAGGCTCTTAATCGCACAATATCCGAGCTGAAGACTGTTACAAAATCTATTAATGACAGACTGAATAGTAATCTGCGTCCCAAAGGACCTGCACCTGCAGAAACTGAAATCAAGGGAGGAACCGGATTCATGATCGATCCGAAAGGTTATATCGTCACCAATGCGCATGTGATCGGTAATTCAACGGTTGTGGTCGTTCAGAATAACAAAGGGCAGGAATTTAATACGAAGATTATATATATCGATGCGGCAACCGATCTGGCATTTCTGAAAATTGCAGACAGCAGTTTTAAAGCCACAAATGTTTTGCCTTATGCCATCAACAAGGGCAATATAAACCTCGGAGAAGAGATATTCACACTGGGTTATCCCAGGGATGAAATTGTGTATGGAGAAGGATACCTGAGTGCCAAGACCGGTTATCGCGGGGATTCTCTTACCTGTCAGATAGCTGTGGCTGCAAATCCCGGCAACAGCGGTGGGCCGGTTCTGGACAAAAATGGCGAAGTGATTGGCGTATTGAGTAATCGCCAGGAACATGTGCAGGGGGCCGTTTTTGCCATCCGTTCAAAAAATATTTATCTCGCGCTCGATGAAATGAAAAAAGACAGCAGCCAGGTTTCCAGTTCGGATTCCAGTACGACGTCAATTCATTTACCCCAGAAATCCACATTAAAAAATATGGACCGGGAACAACAGATTATAAAAATCCAGGAGTTTATTTATCTCGTAAAAAGCTATTGATTAGTTATTAGTGGTTAGTTGTTAATGCAGACGCAACAACTAACCAATAATAACTAACAACTAATAAAGCTTATTCGGGTATTCTCCGGAAGCGACCAATTGATTAATACTATGCTGCACGGAAGGTGCATCCTC
>DATCAO010000372.1:0-3445 GCA_036512575.1 Puia sp. | reverse complement strand
AAAAGTATGTACACATGTTGCCATTCTGCAACAGGGCGTACTGATCAAATCCGGTGATGTGGGAACGGCCCTCCGTCGTGAAACCTGGCTCGAACTGGGGGCTTCAGAAATGGAAAAATTAAATGAGATACTGGTGCAGCTGCCCCATATAAAAAAAATTGTGCGGGCCGGAAAAACCTTCCAGGTGTATTTCGAGGAAAACGCCCCTGAAGCAGACTGGCTGAACCAGTATTGTTTTGAGCGTGGAATCGCGCTGAATCATTTACAGGTGAAACAAATCAGTCTGGAATCCGCATTTATTGAACTTACGAATAACGCAAGCAACTGATCATGCACAATTTTATTCAGGCGCTCCGGGTGGAATGGATTAAACTGAAGTATTACAGAACTTTCTGGATATTGCTGGCCATTATATTGGTTTGTGTTCCGGCTTTTAATTATATCATTTATGATTTCACGGACAATAATATTCCAAAAATAAACGGGCAAAGCCTGCTGGGTAAACCGTTTTCCTTTCCCGACGTCTGGAGAACGATCCCCTTTAATTCGGGTATGTTGCTGTTCATGCCTGCCATACTCATCATTACCATTTTTTCCAATGAATATACGTACCGCACGCACAGGCAAAACGTAATCGATGGCTGGAGCCGTTCCCGCTTTATCCAAATCAAACTCACCGAAGTATTTTTATTGACCGGGTTTGTAACCGGCATCGTGATCCTGACCTGTTTTTATTTCGGATGGCTGACCCATTCCATTGGGGATGCGAAAGCCGGCTGGCCGGAGTACCGTTTCGTTTTGTATTTTTTTGTCGAGATGCTCGATTATACCCTGATTGCTGCCATGATTGCCATGCTGGTCCGAAGAGCGGGGCTGTCTATGGGCATTTTTTTCCTGTATATGTTCGTAGAACAATTCGTGGTTGCCGTCGGCAGGAACAAATACAAAAAAGAATGGGTGGATTATCTGCCGGAAGAAGTATCTGACCGGTTGATTCCCAATTCGTTTGCCCGGAGAATGATGTCGCCGGAGAATAACAACCTTTGGGAAAAACATGTTCCGTTGTATCTTGCTGTTGCCCTTTTGTATATTTTTCTATATGTTTTTTTTATTTACCGGAGGTTCCATAAATCGGATCTCTGAAAAACGTTTTTCTAACAGTATTCGGTAAAATTAAATTTCGATTAATGAAAAAAATCATCTGCGCTATTTTGCTGGGCTTTTTGTCAGTTGCCGGTTTTGCACAACCCCGGCTTCCTGAACATTATTACTGGGATAAACTTCCCAACGGACTTCAGGTAATCGTTATTGAAAACGATAAAGTTCCACTGGCCACCATTGAAATTGCCGTAAAAAACGGCGCATTTACTGAAGGGCCCGAGTACAGCGGACTTTCCCACCTGTTTGAACATATGTTCTTCAAGGCGAACCAGGATTATCCCGACCAGGAAAAATTCCTGAAACGCACTCAGGAACTCGGCGCCATCTGGAATGGCACCACAGGAGATGAACGTGTAAATTATTTTTTCACGTTCGACAAAGACAGCCTGAATGCGGGCCTGAAGTTTATGAATGCCGCCATCCGTTTCCCGATATACCGCCAGGAGGATATGAAAAAAGAAAGGCCGGTTGTAGACGGCGAGTTTCAGCGCGCGGAAAGCGATCCATCCGCCCAGTTATATTTCGCCATGCAGAAAAAACTCTGGGGAGACCTGATCACGCGTAAAAAACCGATCGGCATTCATGAAGTGATCAATACCGCAACGCCGGAAAAAATGATGATCATCAAAAACAAATATTATTTTCCGAATAATTCCCTCCTGGTAATTTGCGGTGATGTAAAACACGCCGATGCATTCGCGAAAGCGCAAGACATTTTTGGCAGCTGGGCACCGAGCGACTTTGATCCTTTCGTCAAATACCCGATCCCTGAGTTTTTGCCGCTGGTATCCACCGATTATTTTGTAATGGAATCCACGCTGGCCCAAACGCCCATTGCCATGTATATGTGGCAGGGACCGGATACGCGCAATGATTCGGCATCAACTATTGCAGCTGATGTTTTCTTTACCATTCTCGGTATGAATTCTTCCAAATGGCAGCAGGCACTGGTGGACAAAGGTCTTACACCTTTTGTCTCCGCCCAGTACCAGACCGAAAAGTATGTGGGTCCGGTGACTATATATTTAATGCCGAATCCGGGTAAACTGAAAAACTGCAGCGACGAGGTATTGAACCAGATCAAACAATGGGGAGACGCAGATTACTTTACAGACGAACAGTTGAAAAACGCAAAGGAAATCCTGCGTAGGGATGCGATACGGCAAAAGGAGAAACCTTCAGCGCTGGCAAGTTATGTTACGTACAATTGGTGCAGCGCTTCGCTGGACTATATGACGGACTATGAAAAAAACCTGCAGAAAATAAACCGGGAAGACATTAAGAGGTTTATTAGCACCTACATCTCAGGTAAACCTTATGTGGCCGGGATGATCCTCAACCCGACTATGAATAAGAATTTAAATGCTTCCGAAATTTTTAAACCCGGTTTCTAATTTAAAAACTCAATCATGCACATGTTATCCCTAATAAAAAAACTTTCCGGCGCCTTGATTCTGGCCAGCTTCATGCTGCCGGTTATGGCTCAAAATAAGCCGGCTTATGAGATGACCGTTAACGGTGTAAAAGTTATCGTACAGCCCAGTGGAAATGAGATCGTGGAAATCCTGACGGTATTCAAAGGCGGTGTTCAGAATTATCCGGCAGACGAAGCCGGCATCGAAAGCCTGGCCATTACCGGGCTTACCGAATGCGGAACAAAAAAGGATTCTAAAAACAGTTTCAAAGATAAACTGGATAAGGTAAGTGCAGAAATCGGCGGATCTGCCGGTATGGATTTCTCCACTGTCACCTTGAATTGTATCGCGAGCGATCTGGACCAGGTTTGGCCACTTTATGTTGATGCACTGACCATTCCGGTTTTTGATACCAGTGAATTCAGCCGGATCAAACAGGATGCCATCAGCAGACTGAAATCCCAGGCTTCGCAACCTGATTTTGCCATTTCAAAACTGGCAAAGGAAACGGCGTTTAAAGGAAAGGATTATGCCAAGTCCCCATCTGGAGAAGAGTCAACAATAATCCTGCTGACTGCTGCTGAAACCCATGCTTATTATACATCTATATTAACACGCAAAAGAATGGTGATTGTGGTTGTCGCTGAACTGGACCGTGCTACCATCGAGAAAAAAATAAAGGAATTGACCGAAGCCATTCCCGACGGTAATGAAGTGAAACTAAGCCGTTATAATTATGTGCCGGCTAAAAATACATTTGCCGATCAAAAGAAAGACCTCGCCACAAATTATATACAGGGTATCACCAGCGGTCCGCAACCGGGAAGTTCCGACTTCAATGCCTTTACGATTGCCATGCGCATTTTTTA
>DATCAO010000371.1:0-7452 GCA_036512575.1 Puia sp. | reverse complement strand
AGGGAGGAAGTCTTGAGGAAATTTCTGAAAATGCAATGAATAGAGAATGCGGACTGCTGGTGAATGCAAGCCGTGCGATCATTTATGCAGGATCCGGGAATGATTTTGCAGAACAGGCAGGTATTGTTGCAGCTCGATATGCCGGAGAGATGGCACTATATTTAAAAAAATTCTCCATCATTTGATGACGGAGAATTTTTTAGCTGACTTTCGGAAAATGTTGGTTTTTACAGATTCACCTTATCCCTATCCTCGTCCTTATCGTCATTTGTATCGTCCTTATCAACGGATTTGTCATTATCATTCACCATGCGTACACTTCCGAAACTGCTTTTGATCTTGATCTTTGCATTTCCGCTTCCGGCTGTCCCGGAATAATTTTTATCGAATTTGGGTCCTGAATTGTCGTCTTCATTTTCTTCTGATATATTGAAGTTGGTCTTGTTTTTATAACTCCCGAAATTGGTGTATACTTCGAATTGGGCAGACAGACTCGGTGAAACCCTCAGGTTAACGGTAGAATACGATTCATATACTGAAAGTTCTTTAATCGCATTGTCGACTAAAACATTTACCTGACTGCAGAACTGTACATCCACTTTGGAGTTGCCGCTGATACCTGCTACAGAGGATTTGCTGTTGAATTTAAAAACAACATCAGCGTTTGTCAGCCATCCGATATCTGCTTTTCCAAATTCAACATGGATCAATTTGGCATTGGTGATTTTTCCCGTTGTTAACTCCCCGAACTTACTCGTGAGGCTGGCCTGACCTGTAAAATCCGGGATTTTGGTTTTGCCAAAACTGTTTTCAATTCGCAAGGGGTTACCGGCAGGCATACTGATTTTATAATCAATATAAAACCGCCTGTTTTCTTCGCTACGGTTGTTGTCGCCCTTTTTTCCCATGCGGCCAATATCGGTTTTGAATTCTATGTCCTGCCCGCTCTTATGATCGGTCACATTGATCTGGTCCAGCATTTGCTGGGCTTTTTCATCCGTTGAAGCCCGAACACCAATTTCAACGTCCACCTGGATAATGTTTTTATCCCAGGTCTCTACAGAAACATTTCCGAAAGAATTTTCAATAGACAATAGATCGTTCGGTCCAACGGTATAGGTTTTCGAGATCGTGCGTTTCTTATCGACATTGTCCCCGTCATGGGCAACACTCAGTAAGGGCGCCAGGGCAAAGGCGAGTAGAATAAAACCTTTATACGGATTTATAAGCTTTTTCATACGCTGATTTTTTGGAATGTTTGATTTGTTTAATAATGTTCAATTGTTTATTTAATAGTCCGATCTGAAGCCGAAGGTTAGATATCATGGCTTCAATAACCTGTTCCCGGTTGGAGTTATTAGGTAACTGAATTTTGAGAACATGATATACGCTGTCCAGCTTTTGCACATCTCCCGAAAACTGCCTGTACAATAATGGTTCATCTTTTTCAAGTGTCTTGAGCTCTTCGTGCTTTAGCTCAATAAGTTTTGCATAATAGTACATCTCCTTATTTTCTTCGGTGAGAGCGGGGGCGGTACTTTGTTCTTTCGCATTCGTTTTCAGCTCGCGACCAGGATCGGCTTTGGCAATGACAGCCGGTGAATCACTCAGCCGGGCTGTTTCCTTTGAATGGCCTGGGGTTTCGGTTTTTACCGGCTTTATATCTGCTAAACCTGTTTGGGCTTTATTCTGATGCCGGCTAAAATAAAATACAGTGGTAAGACCAAAAACAAACACGGCCGCAGCAACGGAAAGCCAGCGTTTTAAAGGCAGAGACCGAATGGGAGACTCTTTTTTTGAGTTTGTGGGTTCCATCCGTTCACTGATCTTCTCCCATACATGGGGGTCCGGTGATTCAGCATCGAATGCTGACCGGTTTTCCAGAATAAATTTTTCTAATGGGCTGCTCATGATAAGACTCCTTGTTTGATAATTAATAACAATTTTTGTTTTGCCCGCATGTATTGCGTTCGTACGGTTGCATGGGAGATCTGCAGAATTTCTGCAATTTCTTCCTGATCGTACCCTTCAAATAAGTGAAGGCTAAGCACCGTGCGGTATCCGTTAGGCAACTCCTTCACAGCCTTTTTTATTTCCTCAACTTTTAATTTCATGGCATCCTCATCATAACTGTCCTCCTCGGGCAAATGAAGGGCGGTTGTTTTTTCTATATCGATGATAACCATTTTCCTTTTCCTTAGGGCATTGATTGATTTGTTAATCACAATTCTTTTCAGCCAGGCTCCAAAAGTTGACTTATATGCAAAGCTGTCTATGGCGGCGAACGCATCAAAAAATGATTCCTGCAATACATCTTCCGCATCGGCAGTATGGTTTACTATCCGAAGACTGGTATTGTACATGGCTTTGGCATACTTCTGATACAATTCACCATAGCTCTTTTTGTCACCCTGCCTGCAGCGTTCTACCAGTTCATCAATTTGAAAGGATGCAGTTAACTCCAACAGATTTAGTCTTTTGTTCCTGTTATTAAGTACACAAAGAAAAGCAGGATGTTGCATCGACGGGAAATGTATTCCCCGATTTCTTTTTTCAAAAATCTTAACTGGCTTATATTTAAAAAGTTACCGGTAAAATGACCCGGGTTCTCCTTTCTTAAAGCGCCGGCTACCGCCTTAAGAGTTCGGGGAATACCCTTTCCATTTTATTCGCCCCCAATGAGTATTTTCGCATTCAATAGCATGATTATGACTTCTAAAAAAGATGTTTTTCAAAGTCCGGATTATTACCAGTTGGACGACCTGCTTTCAGATGAGCATAAACTGGTACGGGATACTGTCAGAACTTATGTAAAAAAGGAAATCAGCCCTATTATTGAGGATTATGCACAAAAAGCCAGTTTTCCGGAACAAATTGTAAAACAGCTGGGAGAATTGGGCTGTTTTGGCCCCACAATCCCTGCAGAATATGGAGGTGGCGGATTGGATTATATCAGTTATGGGCTAATGATGCAGGAACTGGAACGCGGAGATAGCGGTGTGAGGTCCACTGCATCTGTTCAGGGCTCGCTTGTGATGTTTCCCATCCATGCCTATGGGTCTGAAGAAATGAAAACAAGAATGTTGCCCAAACTGGCCAGCGGTGAATGGCTGGGTTGTTTTGGACTTACTGAGCCCGATCACGGATCAAATCCTGCGGGCATGATAACGAATATCCGGGATGCAGGGGATCACGTTATATTGAACGGAAGCAAGATGTGGATCAGTAATGCACCCTTCGCCCAGGTCGCAGTTGTGTGGGCAAAAGACGAGTTGGGAGATATTCGGGGATTGGTTGTTGAGCGTGGAATGACGGGATTTTCAACGCCAACAACCCACGGAAAATGGAGTTTGCGTGCATCGGCGACCGGGGAATTGGTTTTTGATCAGGTTAAAGTACCCAAGGAAAACTTATTTCCAGACATCCGGGGTCTAAAGGGGCCATTAAGCTGTTTAACCAAAGCGAGATATGGTATTGCCTGGGGTTCAGTGGGCGCTGCTATGGACTGCTATGACACAGCACTGAGATACAGCAAAGAAAGGATTCAATTTGGCAGACCCATCGGGGGATTCCAGCTTCAACAGAAAAAACTGGCTGAAATGATTACTGAAATCACTAAGGCCCAGCTGATGAACTGGCGACTTGGGATGCTGATGAACGAAAAGAGGGCAAGTCCGGCGCAGGTTTCAATGGCTAAGAGGAATGGATGTGCCATTGCTACAGATATTGCCAGGGAAGCCAGGCAAATGCTTGGGGGTATGGGAATAACCGGTGAATATCCTATCATGCGTCATCTGATGAATATGGAAAGTGTACTCACGTATGAAGGCACACACGATGTGCATTTACTCATTACAGGCATGGATGTGACGGGCTTCAATGCATTCATGTAGTTCTCTTATTTATAATCTGTCTATGCGAATATTTCTGATCGGCTTTATGGGTTCAGGCAAAACACACTGGGGAATCCGGATTGCGGAAAAACTAAAGGTTCCTTTTTATGATCTGGATGCTGTGATTGTAAATGGAGAAGGCATGAATATTTCGGAAATCTTTGCAGTAAAGGGTGAGGAATATTTCCGGTATATGGAGAAACAAACCCTTGAAGATCTGGTTTTGAGGGATGAGCATTTTGTTTTGTCGGCAGGAGGTGGTACGCCCTGCTTTTTCAACAACATCGAGTTTATGAAAAAAAACGGGAAAGTATTGTGGCTGAATACCTCACTGGAAGCATTGAATCAACGACTTCTCAGGGAAAAAATGTCACGTCCCCTGTTAAGGGGCATTGATGAAGCCGGACTACGGGCTTATATTATCAGGAAATTGAGCGAAAGAAAAATGTATTACGAACAGGCCGATCTGATGGTGCACGAAGAAACCATGGAACTGGAGCCTTTAGTAACCATGTTACAATAAATTTAGCATCCAGTGAATAAACTTTTTCTTTTGTTTGCCGCAATCGCCGGAGCGCTGGCCGTAATATTCGGGGCGATACTTGCTCACCAGTTGAAAAATCAGATGCCGGATTCAGCGTTGGAAGTTTACGAAGTAGCAGTTCGTTATCAATTTTACCATGCATTCGCTTTGTTGGCTACCGGAATACTCAGTGGACATTTTCCCGGAAAATGGATGAATCGGGCAGGGTCTTTATTTATTGCTGGGATTTTGCTGTTTAGTGGCTCGCTTTATATTATTTCAACATTGATGACCAAGGGTATCGCCATCCCAACTGCTCTGGGCATTTGCACCCCCCTGGGAGGAATAGGTTTCATTGGAGGATGGATCTCTCTGAGTATTGCCGTATTAAAAGGGAGATCTTCCTGATGCTTTCCAGCCCTGGACATTTCATTTCTGCCAGCGGGTGCATATCTTTGTCGTCATGGCTCAGCGATCAAAATCAAAGAAAAACCCATCTTCCGCACCGGCTTCCCTGAAAACAGAAAAGGATGCCAAACTGACTGTTTCACAAGTACTCCGCGATGAGCGGACACATAAGATTACAGGTGCAGTTTTTGTGCTGGTATCGATTTTTCTATTTCTTTCTTTCACATCTTATCTATTTACCTGGCGGGAAGACCAGGACAAAGTGTTCCGCGGAATTTCTATTCTGGCGCCTTCAAAGGATATGAAAGTCGCCAATTTACTTGGAAACCTGGGTGCGTATGTTTCACACCTTTTTTTCTATAAAGGATTTGGGCTTGCCAGTTATTTTATCTGCTCGCTTTTCTTTATTACGGGAATCAATTGGCTATTTGCAAAGAAATATTTTTCTATACGACGCAATTTGCGTTATGTTTTGATTAGTCTGGTCTATTTATCCACCGCATTGGCTTTTGTTTGCCGGAATGTATCTTTTCCCTGGGGAGGAGCTTTTGGGGATATGACAAGTGACTGGATGGTGCGTTTTCTCGGGAAGATCGGCGCGGCCTGTGTTTTATTCGCCGGTGCCCTGGCTTATTTCATCTGGCGATTCAACCCGGAATTCAAGTTGCCGGAAAATACCAGAAAAGATAAAAGTGCTGCAGCTTTGATGGATCATCGAACTGACACTGAGGAAAAATCAGCAGGTGCTTTGCTTTTTATTGAGGAGCCGGTTACAAAAAATAAGAAAAATAAACTAAAGGATGACCAGGATGTGCCCCTGATCATCGCAAATGAAGAACCCGAGGCTGACCATCATTCACCATTTCTTCGGGAAGAATCCCCGGGACCGGTCATTCCAACGGCTCCATTTAGCCGTTTGCAAAAGAAATCAATACCTGATCAGGAACCGCTGGAGCTTGAAATCAAAGACGTTCCCAACACAGTTACAGAGGAAATAGAAACTGACATTTTTTTAGCAAAGTCAGACCTGATGCCTGACTACGAACCGACTTTGGATTTGAGATCTTATAAATTCCCCACGCTTGACCTTCTTCAGGCTCATGGAAATGACCGGATTATTCAGGATCCCGCCGAGCTTGAAAATAATAAGAACCAGATCATTGGCACTTTAAAGAATTATGATATTGATATTCAGAAAATCAGCGCTACTGTAGGGCCAACAGTCACTTTGTATGAGATCGTACCGGCACCGGGTGTTCGCATTTCCCGAATTAAAAACCTGGAAGATGATATTGCCCTTAACCTGTCGGCATTGGGTATTCGTATAATAGCTCCGATCCCCGGAAAGGGAACTATAGGAATAGAAGTACCCAATGTAAAAAAAACCATCGTGAGTATGCGAACTTTGCTCGCATCCGACAAATTCCAGCACAGCAGTTTTAACCTTCCCATCGCCCTCGGTAAGAAAATAGATAATGAAAATTTCATCGTGGACCTGTCTACCATGCCTCACCTGTTGATGGCGGGGGCAACGGGTCAGGGGAAATCGGTGGGCGTAAATGCTATCCTGGTTTCATTGCTTTATAAAAAACATCCCTCCCAGCTCAAACTCGTTCTTGTCGATCCGAAAAAAGTTGAACTCAGTTTATACCGGATTATTGAAAAACACTTCCTGGCTAAACTCCCCGGGGAAGAGGAGCCCATCATTACTGATACAAAGAAAGTCATTTACACGCTCAATGCACTTTGTATTGAAATGGATAATCGCTACGACCTGCTGAAGGAAGCTGGTACAAGGAACATCCGTGAATACAATGACAAATTCATCAAACGAAAACTAAATCCGCAAAAAGGGCATCAATACCTCCCTTTTATTGTATTGGTCATCGACGAGTTTGCCGACCTGATTATGACAGCCGGAAAGGAAATAGAAATGCCCATAGCGCGGCTGGCCCAGCTGGCCAGGGCGGTGGGCATCCACTTAATCATTGCCACCCAGCGGCCTTCCGTGAACATCATCACGGGTACCATAAAAGCCAATTTCCCGGCGCGCATTGCATTTAAGGTTTCTTCTAAAATAGATTCGCGGACCATCCTGGATACCGGCGGAGCGGAACAACTGATCGGAAAGGGAGATATGCTGGTTTCCTACAATGGTGAAATAACCCGTCTGCAATGTGCCTTTGTAGATACCCCTGAAGTCGAGGAAATCGCGGAGTTTATTGGCAGGCAGCAGGGATATCCGCAGGCCTTTCTGCTACCGGAATATGTTGATGAAAAGGAAGCGGGTGATCGAGAATTTGACGCCAATAACCGCGACCCGCTTTTTGAGGAAGCCGCAAGGCTTATCGTGCAAAACCAGATTGGTTCCACCTCTCTCATTCAACGCAGGATGAAACTCGGATATAACCGGGCGGGCCGCCTGATGGATCAGCTCGAGGCCGCAGGTGTTGTTGGCCCTAACCAGGGGAGCAAGGCGCGTGAAGTGATCATAAAGTCTGATTCGGAACTTTCCGTATACCTGACTCAGTTAAACGGTTAAGCATCAGCCTCATTTTAACACGGTGGCACAGCGATTGCAAATGGAATGGCATATCTTGCCCCCGTCAAAATCAATTTCTCCATATG
>DATCAO010000370.1:0-6102 GCA_036512575.1 Puia sp. | reverse complement strand
AGGATGCTGATCCGGGTTTTGTCGGGAAAAACGCCAGACGAAATCATTGAGGCGAAACTGGATTTTATAAAGGAGATCGGTATGACCACGCACCTGGCTCAGACCCGGTCTAACGGACTGCTGAATATGGTCAAGCAAATGAAACATTACGCACTGGCGTATAAAATAAAGGATTCTGTTCCTTCCAAAAATTAGGTTATGGAAGAATTGAAAGAAAAAATAATTCAGAAACTGCAAACCATTTTTGATCCGGAAATACCCGTGAGTATTTACGAACTGGGATTGATCTACGAAATCAATATCATGCCGATCAATAATGTGCAGATTGTAATGACGCTAACGGCACCTGGTTGCCCCGCTGCCCAGTCACTGCCTGTGGAAGTGGACCAGAAGTTAAGGGAAATTGAAGGGGTGAATGATGTGCATGTGTCGGTTACCTGGACGCCGGCCTGGGATAAAAGCCGCATGTCTGAAGTGGCGCAGTTGGAATTGGGGTGGCTTTGAAAGCTCGAGGCCTGAGGCTTGAAGCCTGAGGCATAATGAGATAATTTAAAATGAACGATGCTAACCACTAGATAAAAATTTTATGAAAATTACTGCACAGGAAGAATTTGGTTTACGTGTGCTCATCCGTATCGCAGCCTGCGAAACAGAAGACGGTTTAAGTATTCCCCAACTCAGCAAGGCTGAAGCCCTGAGCAGTCACTATGTGGCCAAACTGACGCGCACCCTGCGTTTGGCAGGATTCATCAACAGCACTCCGGGTTATAAAGGAGGTTATGTACTGGCCAAACCCGCAAAAGAAATAAAAATAAAATATGTGCTGAAAGCCCTCGGAGGCGTGCTCTATGATAAAGATTTTTGCGGCCAGCACACGGGCTCTGTGAACCTGTGCACCAATTCCGTGGATTGCTCGGCCCGGTCCCTCTGGCAAATGATTCAGTTTACAGTCGACCAGCTGCTGGATAAGATCACCCTCTTCGATATGGTCAATTCCAAAAAAAATGAATCTACCCAGTTCCTCCGTCAGTTGCTGGAGGAAGTTCCCAAAATGGTTTAAGAAAGGCCTGCCCGATGATGAACCATTTATGCATCCCGACGCAAGTGGGCAGGGAGGGGAATTTGAATACTGAATGAATCCCCGGTCGGTTCAAGCCTTTTGGTTTGCAGCGGAATCAATCCCGACCAGATAGGTAATTCCAGGTCTTCCGCATCATCTACCGGCATCCCGGTTCTGACTTTGGCAGAAGCTTCATGGAGCGGAAAGGCAAGCGCAATCGTTTTGCTGATTTCATTTTCTTTTACAGGTCTCAAATAATCCCAGCTGCCCGGAACCATTTTATTGGTCAGCCATTCGAATGCATCTTTTTTGTCTTCAGGTTTTTCTATCTTTTCGGCAGTCGCGAATATCACGACCGACCGGTAGTTGACCGAATGATGAAAAGCCGATTTTGCTACTACGAGTGCATCCATCAGGGTAACGGTAATGCAAACCGGAATGCCTTTTTCAATTTCCCGGATAAAATGACTGCCCACCGATCCGTGTATATAGATTTTATCGCCATAACGCACAAAGGCGGTCGGAATGGAAAAAGGTTTACCATCAGCCACATAACTCACTGTGCAGAACAGGGCTTCATCCAATATGGAATAAATGGTTTTTTGATCATATTCAGCTCTTTTTGCCAGGCGGCTGGGTACCAGGTGTTCAGGAATCACTGACATAAAAATATTTTTACAAACCCTATCTTTAACAACGAAAGTAAATAAAAGCCAATGAAAAATTCACGTCGGACATTTATTAAGAAAGCGGCCTTCGCCAGCTCGGGACTTCTTGTTTCAAAAGCAGTTTTTTCAGCTTCAAGTTACAGAAGAATCATGGGATCCAATGATCGTGTGCGTGTGGCCGTCGTAGGATTTTCCGATCGGCATAAATCGACCCACGTTCCCTGTTTTATGAACCATTATAAGGAAATGAATTTCGATATTGTAGCCGTCTCCGATATATGGAATCGCCGGCGTGAGGAAGGCGCGGCGATCTGGAAAGAAAAAATGCAACACGATGTTGTGGCATGCAGGAACAATGAAGAACTGTACGATAAAAAACTGGCTGATGCCGTATTCATCAGTACAGCCGATTTTCAGCATGCGCGACATGCCATCCAGGCGGTGCAGGCCGGTTGCGATGCCTATGTTGAAAAACCCTTCGCGGAAACCATGGAAGATAACCGGGCTGCGTTTAAGGCAATTAAGGAATCAGGAAAAATAGTACAGATTGGTTCGCAGAGACGAAGTGGCGCCAATTATATGGCTGCGAATGAATTCATCCGTTCGGGAAAATTTGGCAATATTGTAATGGTAGAACTCACCTGGAATGTCAATCAGCCCGGACGCTGGAGAAGGCCGGACCTGGTACCCCTGCTTAAAGAAGAGGATACGGATTGGAAAAGATACCTGATCAACCGGCAGGTTGTTCCATTTGATGCCAGGAAATACCTGGAATTCCGATTGTTCTGGCCTTACTCTTCAGGACTGCCGGGACAATGGATGAGCCACCAGATCGATACGGTGCATTGGTTTACCGGATTGCAGCATCCCCGTTCGGTAACCGCCAACGGAGGAATTTATATGTGGAAGGATGGAAGAAAAAACTGGGACACGATGACGGCAGTATTTGACTATGGCCCGGTAAACGATCCGTCGACGGGGTTCCAGGTTACGTTCCAATCCCGGATGGATAACGGGGATGATCATGCGACAGAAGTGTATTATTCCAATGGCGGCGAACTGAACCTGGATACCAATAAGATCACACCCAGCGGCGGCCTCACTCAGCATTTTGCGGATGCCATGCACATGCAGGCGAATCTATTGCCCACAATGGAATTGTCA
The DNA here is from genome assembly GCA_036512575.1 of Puia sp. Taxonomy (GTDB): domain Bacteria; phylum Bacteroidota; class Bacteroidia; order Chitinophagales; family Chitinophagaceae; genus Puia. The sequence goes on along the minus strand of DATCAO010000370.1, from coordinate 3,210 downwards.
AATACCGAGAAAGTAGTTAGTTCTGCCAATACCGGCGGGGACAGCCTGACGTCGGCGCATATACGCAACTGGATGGAATGCGTTCGAAACCGCACCCAACCCCACGCACCCGTGGAAGCGGGATACAGCCATTCGATTGCCACCATCATGACGAATGCAGCCGTGCATACCGGGGCAAAAGTTACTTTTGACGAAAAAACCCAAAACGTGATGGCAGATAACAAAGTTTTCCTGTACTAAAATGAAGTCTGAAAAAATGAATTGCCGGCATCTGATTTTGTGTTTCTGCGTCTCTCCTCTTTTTGCTGTTTCGCAAACCGCATTACCCGTGAAGCTGGTAAAAATAAAAAATGAAAACCGGGTGGAAGTATATGTCGATAAAACGCTGTTCACACAATTCATTTATCCCGACAGTCTCGAGAAACCTGTTTTATTTCCCATAAACGATGCCGACCATGTTCCGGTGACGCGCGGTTTTCCCAGGGACCCCAGGCCGGGAGAGCCCACCGATCATCCCCACCATTTGGGTTTTTGGTTTACTTATGAAAATGTGAACGGGCTGGATTTCTGGAATAATTCTTATGCCATTCCCGCAGAAAAAAAAGCACAATATGGATGGATCAAAACGGACAGCCTTCTTGAAATGACGAATGGAACAAAAGGCATCCTGAAATATCATGCGAACTGGGTAAACCAGCAGAACCAGGTTTTGCTGGAAGAAACCACTTTTTTTGTATTTAGTGGAATGGGTGAACAAAGAACAATCGACCGGGTTACCGATCTGAAGGCAGAGACAGACATTTTATTTGCAGACGCAAAAGACGGATTGCTGGGACTCCGGCTTACCCATGAATTACAGATCCCCGAAAAAAAAGATCAGTCTTTTACTGACAACAAGGGCAATACAACCCCCGTGAAAAAAGATCCCCTGGCAAATGGAAATTACCTGACCAGCGAAGGTAAAACGGGAGATTCAGCCTGGAGCACACGCGGCAGCTGGTGTAAGGTTTTTGGAAAAATCGGTAAGGATTCGGTGAGTATTATCATATTCGATCATAAGAAAAATCCCAACTACCCCACTTTCTGGCATGCCCGCGGTTATGGATTATTTGCCGCAAATCCCCTGGGTGAAAAAATATTTACCAATGGCAAGTCTTCCTTTAATCTCAAACTTAAAAAAGGAGAAACAGTTCGCTTTCGATACCGCATAATGGTTCAGAATGGAAGTACTACCGGGTCAGTCAGCTATTTAAATGAAATAGCTGAACGTTTCAATAAAGATTACTGAGCAATGGATCCACAACCATTTATTGAACAACGCCAGGGTCAATACCTTTTGCATAGCCTTAAGCCTTCAGCTTTAAACTTTGAGCCCTAAAACAGGATTATCTGGCGCTGGCAGGAACCAAACCATTGTGAGGATCTTTTAACAGAAAGAGTGAATCGCTTAAAATGTATTCAGTCTTGGTACAGTCATCTGTGTAGATGATGCGGGTATACATATTGATGCGGTCGAGTTGGCTGATATTGATGCCGAAGGTTACCGATTTCAAATTGGCATAAATGCTGTCATTTTCCAATTTATAAAAAACAGGCTTTTGATCATTGATTTGAATACTCAGGTCCTGGTATGTTTTCATCATCTTATAAAAGGAAACCTGCACATAAGCGGTATCCAGATCGATTTCATTGATCACACGGTTTACCATCGGACTGCCCAGGGAACGGACAAGGTTTCCGTGTTCATCGTACTCCTCAGTATATACGGCTTTTTGATTCTGGTAGAAATTATAGGATTTCAGGAGCTCGCTGGGATAAAAAAGATATGCACCACCTTTTAGACTGTCCCAGCCTTCGTCGTACAACGCGGAAACTTTGTAACCGGAATCCTTAACCGGAATTAATTTTTTCTGCAAATTTTTCTGAATGTCGGTCGCATCTATAAAACAAGCCGGACCCCTGGATTTACAGGCAAATAAGGAAATCATCAGCAATAGTGCAGACCATCTCATGTTGTTGTTTTTAATATAGCAGCGCCGACCCCTTTCCAATAGCCGTTTAAATTAAGAATATTTCCTCAAATTTTCCGTCAAAACTGCAATTTTGCTTCTTTAACGGGTATCTGGCCTTTTTCGTATCCCGCCTGGCGAGCCCGGCAATTCAATTTTATGTATATTTCATTTTCAAAATCGCAGGATCGGACCTGCACATGATCAATCCTACATACATGAAGTTAAATATTAGTACCCTGGGGGTCTGGATCTGTTGTTTCTTATTTGTAAACCCCTTGACTGCACAGGATAAAAAGACGGTATTACAAGATTCCTCCAATACGGTATTGACAAATAAAAACGCCGGCTATCTGAAAGATACCAGCCTGCTTAAAAAAGATACCCTGAAAAAAGCAGTGGTAACCAATAGCGCGGATAGTACACCTCCTGCCAAATCACATTTCCAGCTAAACCTGACCTGGGAGTCCAATGACGTGTACCTCGGACGTGCGGATTCAACAAGGCTGCCCCTGCTGACTCCTGAAATCAGTTATCTGTTTAAATCCGGATTCGAGATTGATTTCCTTGTCGGATTTAATTCCGCCGCACCCTGCCTGACGCTGAATTCATGGACCCTGGACGGATCCTATACATTTAACCCGGGAAATTACAGCGGAACGGCTACAGTTTCCGTTTTTAACTATAGTCCAAATAGCGGAAGTGTGAACGCGGCGCAAAAAGGAAACATTGAATATTCCAATTATTATACATTGCCCTTTATTCAACCCAGCCTGAGTTTAACTTACACTTTTCCTACCTCATCGATAAAGGCAGACTACCAGGTGAGTTTTGCACTCGCGCAGGAATTCAATTTTTTAAATAACGGCAACCTCAATGTAACCCCCACGGCTACGATGAATGCATCCACCCAGAATTATTATAATTCCTACTATAAAAATAAAAGGTTCAGCATTCCCAGATATGGTAAGCCGCCCTTACCTGTCAATGTTTCGCTTTCAGGTGAAGTGTTGAATTCGGGCGAATTTCAGATCATGGATTACGAATTCAGTGCTCCGGTGGGTTTTTCTGCTGGTAAATGGAGCTTTAGTTATACGCCAACCTATGCCGTACCGGTAAACCCGCCTGATATAAAGCTCACCACAATCATCAACAACCAGACTTTTGTCAAAACGTATAAGGAAAAACTGACGAATCTTTT
>DATCAO010000369.1:0-2483 GCA_036512575.1 Puia sp. | reverse complement strand
GGAGCACTTTGAGGATATGCTCCTTCTCGAGTTCTTCCAAAGATCTGGAAGAATGCAACTTGTCTTTGTTATTTAAGGTCTGATAAAATAAGTCTAGCCTGATCGTTTCGGATTCACTGTTAATAACTGCACGCTCTATTACATTTCTCATTTCCCGGATATTACCCGGCCAATCATATTGTATCAGATGGTTCAGATCCGGTTTATTGATGTTCTTAAACACTTTGCCGTGTTTTTTGGATTTCCTCTCGACAAAGAACTGCACCAGCATCGGGATGTCCTCTTTCCTGTCTCTGAGGGAGGGAATCGTTATGGGGAAGACATTCAGCCGGTAAAACAAATCGTCCCGGAATTTCCCATTTTTCATTTCAGAACTTAATGAACGATTTGTAGCAGCGATCACGCGAACGTCCACTTTGATGGTTTGCTGTCCGCCGACTCTTTCAAACTCTCCGTTTTGGAGAACGCGCAGAAGTTTGGGCTGTAGGGCTATCGGCAGTTCACCAATTTCATCCAGGAAGATCGTTCCACCATCCGCAATTTCAAACCTTCCCTTCCTTCCGGAAATGGCTCCTGTAAAAGCACCTTTTTCATGGCCGAACAATTCGTCTTCGATCAGTTCTGATGGAAGTGCACCACAATTCACTTTCACAAAAGGTTTCTGGTTTCGCAAACTGGAACGTTGGATGAGATCTGCGAATAGTTCCTTACCAACGCCGGTTTCTCCTTCCAGTAAAACGGTAGCCTGAGTAACTGCTACCTTTTTTGCTTTCTGAATAGCATAAACGATGGCATCGCTCTTGCCAACTATTTCCTGCTGCATCCATTCCGGAAGGGGCTCTCCTTTTAGCATCAGGTTTTCCTTTTCCAATTCGGCTTTCATGTTCTGAATTTGTTGAAATGCATTCTCCTGATCTGTAGTATCTACACCAAAGTTCATCAGGCCTTCGATTGCACCGGAACCATCAAACGTCAACTCTGAGGTCCAGGTAATTGTCTTTTCATCACCGTCTTTTGTGACAACAATATTTTTGTACTGTGGCATGCTTTCCTTTTCTTGAATAGCCTTCTCGAAAATTTCCCTGATGTTTCCGGCTTCCGGCACAGGTAAAAAATAATCATACCAACTCCGCCCGATTAGTTCGTCAGAACTCTTATAATGCAACAGACTAACTCCGAAAGGATTGATATAGTTTAATTTTCCACTCTTGTCAGTATGGACTACAATCAGTTGCATATGTAGCATGAGAGATTCCCACTGCCTGTTTTTTGACCTGAGCACTTTTTCCAGCCTCAATTTCTGAATGGAATTAGCCCTTAACCGAATACCCATGAGGGTAATGAACAGCAATGGAAACAGGTTGATCGGATAGAAAAGATCGATATGATATATTTTTCTAAAATAATCGATGTTAATCTGATAAATCGCTGAAATAACATACAGCACAAGGAAAATGATCATCGCAGCCTGGAACCATTTGGCTTTTATTTTTTCTCCATTTTTAAATTGATACTTCACTGCTATAAACCCATGAACAATAATTACTGCGATCGCGACGATTATTATTTTGATCCACAACGGAGGAATGGAACCTTTTGCAAATGCCATGAAGAAATATCCGGCCGAATATAAAATAGCTACCAGGACCGGAAAAGTTTTACTCTTATACCCTGTGTATAAGTTTACAAACCAGGGGAAAAGGCAGAAAAATAAAACATGAAAAATCCGTTTCACTATGATCAAAGCCGGATATGGTGGATTGTCATGAATAATAAAACCGACCGGAGGAAAAATTAAAAAAACGAATATCGAGATACATAACAATCCGAAAACGACGTCCACTTTTTCACCTTCCCTATGAAGACCTGTAAACAGGCTAACAAGTCCTGCGAATAACGCTACTCCGGCTGAAATTATAGCTATTAATAGGTGAAGGGGTATCATGAATAAGGTTGAATGAACCCCAAAAATTAAGTCTTTTTACTAAACACGCAATCAATCTTTGCCCCTGCAAAAAATAGAATTTGCTATAACAATTTTAGTTTGTTTTAATAACTTAAGAATCAGAAGCGGGCAAAACAGTTAAAAACTGAACATAATCAACACGTTTTCAATTAAATAAGACTAGTTTTGACACATATTTGGCACATGTCACTTACAGGTTATTGAATTCCAGGATGGAAGGATTCCAGTCCAAGGCACTTTAAAGACTTTGTAATTCTGACGATTACAATCTGGGAAATTCCTAATAATTAAACACTCTATTAAACTTCTTATTACGAATACTGAGTAGATCTTAGTTCCCAATACTTTCTACCTCATTGAATACCCGGATCATATTTTTTCTGAGAATTGTTTCCTTTTCGATTGGGCTGCCAAATTCATAAAATCTTGGCAGGTTCTGGTAGTATTTCTTTTCATCTTCGATTTGGTCAATATCCAGTCTAAACTTATTCTCCATGACCGTTACGCCTAAAAAAAA
>DATCAO010000368.1:0-2440 GCA_036512575.1 Puia sp. | reverse complement strand
ATCATCCTGTAAAAGCGAAGGCCAGTTTGTCCAACGCCATGGATGTGGGCGATCCGAGTAATTTCATCAGGGTGATGGCTTTATTTCATGAAGCATTCGAACCCCTGAAAAAGATGATGAGCAGCGTAAGTATTTCTGATGAAGAAACAGGAGCCGCAATCCAGACGCTTTTTCGCGAATATGGTTATGTAGCAGATCCTCATGGGGCAGTAGGATGGCTGGCACTTGATCGCTGGCTGAAAGATCATCCGCGCCAGGCGGGTTTCTTTCTGGAAACAGCACATCCCGTTAAATTCCCCGATACTGTTCAGCAGTTCACCGGCAGGCCGGTAGCCATACCCGATTCGATACAAGCTCTGTTCACTAAAAAGAAAAATTCAGTGACTATGGAAGCCGACTACAATGTATTTAGGACATTACTTTTGTTGAAACCATAGATAACTTAATTTAAACCAACGACCCGGAAGCATGAATAAAACAAGGAAAGTTCCGGAAAGGATACATCGTCCGGTTCCAAATACCTGTTGATGATTAATACCGGTTATATTGAGCCGGGATTCAGTTCAGCTGGTATATTAGTTCATAAGAATCCGGAAATCCGGGGGGAACTGGCATGGGTCGAAACGGCAGCACCGTCCAAAATTATTGCTAAGGCAAAGATTACCAAAGCAATGGGCAAGGCCGGTCCCCATTTTGAAACAGGGGAACACCTGGATGGGGCCTATGAAGAAGCCGGAGACGGGCTGGGCGCTTTCATCTTAAATAAATAGACTGAAATTTTAGTTGAATTTTTCAGGAAGGGGGTTCTCCTTTCATTTCATTATTTTTATATCCTTAAACCTTAAATAAAAAAATATGAAACTTCTGAAATCTCTGTGCCTCTTTGCATTTGTGCTGCTCACGGCAGCTTCCGGATTTGCGCAAAAAATCGAATTGATATCTGGCGACTTAACGGCGTTGAAAGGAGAAAAGGGGATTGATTTTTCTTTTATCTACGACAGCATCATGATGGGTAAAGGAAAGACTGAAGCGGAATATGTAGCTAAGAAAACGGAAGAATACAATAAGAAAACACCGGGAAAGGGTGATGCCTGGGCTAAGGCCTGGAAGGAGGACCGGGAAACAAAATATCAACCGGCATTTACAAAGGTATTTGAAGAATACAGTGCTCTGAAAATGACGGCCAACGCAAAATACACTCTGATTTTTAAAACAACTTTTATCGAACCCGGATTCAATATGATGGTTCACCAGGAGCCGGCGCGGATCAGCGGACAGGCCTGGGTAGTAGAAACGGCCAATAAATCGCACGTAATCGCCAAGCTCAGTTGCGAAAAAGCTCCGGGAAGGGGCTACTTCGGCTCAGAATTCGACACCGGAGAACGAATTACCGAAGCGTACGAATCAGCAGGCAGGGGACTGGGGTATTATTTCAGGGGGAAAATGTGATGATTCCATGCAAAATCCACCGGAATGGGTCCAGTCTTCGTCCAATGTTCGTCCAATGGTTGTCCAGTGTTTTCCAATGAATCATTGGAGCGCATTGGAGAACGATTGGAGGCAGACTGGACGAACATTGGAAGGAACAGGGAGAAACATCTCTATAAGGTCTCTGAGAAAAGCCGAAATCAGACCGATTTATAAGGTCTCCCCGATAATTGGAAAATAAGCCGATTTTAAAAACAGCCAATTCTCCCGGATGAAATCCGGGAAACCGTCAGGGCCAGGAATAAAAAACCCTCCCGGAAAACGGAAGGGTTTATATTTTAAGCCTTACAGCGAGGCGTTCAATTAATCAAAACGGAGGTCAAGGCCGAGACCGCGCAGTTCATGAACCAATACGTTGAAAGATTCCGGTATGCCCGCCCTCGGGATACTATCGCCTTTCACGATGGCTTCATAAGTCTTCGCACGGCCGATGATATCATCCGACTTGAGGGTGAGCAGTTCCTGGAGAATATTGGAAGCTCCATAGGCTTCAAGAGCCCACACTTCCATTTCACCGAAACGCTGACCACCGAACTGTGCCTTACCACCCAGCGGCTGCTGTGTGATGAGACTGTATGGTCCGATACTGCGGGCATGCATTTTATCATCCACCATATGATGAAGTTTGATGACGTAGATGATACCTACAGTTGCTTTCTGATCGAAACGATCACCGGTTTCACCATCATACAGGTAAGTATGACCGAACTTCGGTAAACCTGCCCTGTCAATATGTTCAGCGATTTCTTCAACAGTTGCCCCGTCAAAAATCGGCGTTGCGAATTTCAGACCGAGTTTTTCTCCTGCCCAGCCCAGAACGGTTTCATAGATCTGTCCGAGGTTCATACGGGAAGGCACACCCAATGGGTTGAGTACAATATCAACTGGTGTTCCATCCTCAAGGAAAGGCATATCTTCTGCACGTACAATTTTAGCGACGATACCTTTATTA
>DATCAO010000367.1:0-7475 GCA_036512575.1 Puia sp. | reverse complement strand
GAACTGCCCTGCCATTGTAAAAAAAGTTTATGCAAAGGCATGCCTCTTCCCGTGAACACACCCAGGTTCCGGTGCAGGGGCATAATCCATTCGTCGGGGCTGAGCGCAGAAACAACTCCTGCAGAAATGGCTTCCTGTCCGATACCGCTAAACCACTTGCTGATCCTGCCCTGGCGAAGAAGAACAAGCATTTTCTCTTCGATCATCCTCGGAAAAAGAAGGGTCTTGTAGAGTTCAATCAAAAGGGAATCAGAAAAATCTTTACGGTCAAAAAACATACAACGGGTATTAAGAAAAAACGCAGATGCTTTCAATCATTTTTCGTCTGTGTTGATTTTCTGTACAGAAAGGAAGTAAGAACCGAAAGCAGGAGACTGAAAAGTAGTGCCCACCAGAAACCATCAACCTGGAATCCGTTCACAAACTTGGCGGCCAGCAAGATGATCAGCGCATTGATGACAAATAAAAAAAGACCAAATGTAAACAGCGTAATGGGTAAAGTGAGTATGATCAGTATGGGTTTTACAATCAGGTTAAGCAGGCCCAGTACGATGGCAAGTACAAGTGCAGTAACAAAGGACTGAAGGTGAACACCACGGAGAACATAAGATAAAGCAAAGGCGACCACAGCAGAAATGATGATTCTCAGGATGATATTCATAACTGCAAATTTTTGTCCCGTGAAAGTACAGAATCCGGCAGTTTAAAATACGGCCAGTTCGTAAAAATCAGCCGGGTTAAGGTATTTATTGGCCAGCTCCTGTATTTCAACCGGCCGGATGGTCTTAATGATTTCAATGCCCCGGTAAAAATATTCTTCTGTGAGGCCATTCAACACCAGACTCTTCCATCTTCCCGCAACCTGGAATGGGCCGTCCAGGTCACCGAGCAGGGTTCCGATCATATAGTTCTTTGAGATTTTTAATTCGTCGTCGGGTACGGGCTCATCGCAAAGGCGTTTCATTTCCAGGTATACCTCACGAAGGGTCTCTTCCGTGACATCCTTTCCAGCCTCGGTCGAAATCATGAATGCACTTTCCTGTACAAGATTCATTAAGTAACTGTGAATGCCGTAGGTAAAACCTTTGTCTTCACGGATATTGGCCATCAGACGGGATCCAAAAAAGCCACCAAAGAGATTATTCAGGACCTGCATTTTCTGAAAATCAGGGTGGTGCCGGTTTGGAAAATTCCGGGCAACGCGGATTGCACCCTGAACACTGTCCGGGTCATTTGTGATCCGGTATTTTTTTTCCTTTGCCGGTACGATTGCCCATGGTTCTGATTCCGGCGGGGCCGAGCCATTCAAGGGAAGACTTCCAAGATGGGTATCTATCAGTGTTGCGATCCCGGCTGGCAGCGGACCCGCAATAAAAATGATGCAACGGCCGCCGAGATAGCGCTTTTTATAATATTCTTTTACCCCCTCTATATTAAGTGCGGAATACATGTCCAGGGAACTGAAACGACCGTAAGGATGGTCGGTTCCAAACAAGTACGAATCAATCAACCGGCCTGCGACAAAATCATTCTTGCGCAGGTTGACCTGCAGGCGTTGCTGCATATTTTTCTTGTATATGTCCAGTTCTTCTTCGGGGAATACGGAGTCGGCGATGAGTTCGGCGACAACGGGAAGCAATTCCGCAAAATGCTTTTTCATGCAATGGAGGGTGAGCTCAGCAGTCTCGTGGCCCGATTGGCGGTTGAGGTAGGCTCCAAAATATTCAAAGAAATCGTTGATGTCATAGGCGGTCTTTGACCGGGTACCGCTTTTGAGCATGAAATTCGTGGCGGCCGCCACGCCATTTTCCGTCTCAAAGTAATTTCCGGAATAGAATACCATACTCATCATCAGGGTATCCACCGTGCCCATGTCCAGGATATAAACATCGACACCATTACGCAACGATATTTTATGATAGGGCGGTAGGCCAAGCTGAAAATTAATAGCGTCGGTGATTTCCGGCGCCGACTTGCGATTCAACATATGGGGAAATTCAAAAGTTAATTATTGCTGTAATAGAAAAGGCTGCTGCCGTTTTTTTCATCAAATATAGAAGCGCTCAGATCGCGGATATTTCCGGCAGTCACTTCCAGGTATTTATCGAGTTCCGTATTCATAAATGCAACATCTCCCATCAACTCATACATGGCGAGATTCGAAGCCCGGTTCATCAGGCTCATATCTTCAAATAAAATCGCCGATTCGGTTTTGTTTTTCACCTTCATCAGTTCTTTTTCGTCGATGATCGAAGAACTCAATTTGTCCAGCTCGTCTCGGATGGCCTGGTCGGCGACATTCATGGGTGTTCCCTTGATCAGTTTGCCTTCAATCAGCAGAAGACCCGGATCTGATGATCCGAAATGGTAACATTCAATATTGCTGAATAATTTTTTTTCTTTCACCAGTTTTTGGAAAAGCCGCGAAGATCCGCCACCTCCCAGCAATTCCCCGATCAGATCCATTGCATAATAGGAGGGATCAGTTCTTGAACCGACATGAAAGGCTTTATAGAGGGCATCCAGGGGTACATCTGCTTTAACTTCCAGGATTCTTGCAGTTTCCTGTTTCGGTTCGACCGGAAGATTGCGAACATATTTTTCCCCGGCAGGAATATTTCCAAACCATTTTTCCGCGAGGGCGAGTGCTTTTTCAGTTTGAATATTTCCGGCCATCACCAGGATGGCATTTGTCGGATTATAGTGCTTATGAAAGAATGCTTTTACGTCGGAGAGTTTGGCATTTTCAATATGGGAGAGCTCCTGGCCAATCGTCATCCATCGATAAGGGTGTTGTTTGTAAGCCAGTTCCCGTAATTTGAAAGCAACGTCGCCGTAAGGACGGTTGATATAATGCTCCTTAAATTCTTCACAAACAACTTTTCTCTGAACATCCAGGCTTTTCTCGCTGAAAGCCAGAGAGATCATCCGGTCACTTTCCAGCCAGCAGGCGGTTTCAATATTTTCTGCCGGGAGTTGTATATAATAGTTCGTCAGGTCGTTGGTGGTAAATGCATTGTTTTCGCCACCGGCCATGAGCAGCGGGGCTTCAAAATCTTTGATGTTCACCGATCCGCCAAACATCAGGTGTTCAAACAAATGGGCAAAACCTGTTTTAGCCGGATCTTCGTCGCGGGCACCCACATCATAGAGCACATTGAGCACGGCCATCGGCGTCGTATGATCTTCATGTACGATAAAACGGAGCCCATTGCTGAGGGTAAACTTTTTATATTCGATCTTCATGGATTATACTTTCAATCTTTCACAAAAGAAGTGCAAGGTAATAAGACTTCAAGAACCGGAATGAAAGAATTCAAAGTATGCTTTTGACCTTCAGGCTCAATTCTACCATACCGGTGTCGGGTCTGTTGATGAGGATTTTTATCCGGTCGCCTGTGTTTTGGAGCATGGATTTATACAGTTGCAGGTTTTGCGATAAATTATCATTGACTCCGATCACTATGTCATCCAGCTTAAAGCCGGCTTTTTCTGCCGGCGAATCCTTCATCACATCCCCCACACGGATTTCCCCTTCCACCCAATAGAGGCCCAACCCGGTATAGGAATAGTCGAACGGATCGCGAAAATGCGAGTTGGGCATCAGGTACAAGATTTTCTTTTCATAGTTCAAAATGAGGTTAAATCGTCTTAACACATCATTGCCAATCAGTCCGGCCAGATAGGGGTAGGAGGTGACGTTGTATTCATCCTCGAAAATATAAACGGGGACATTTCGGAACCGGTAGGGTCCGAGTTTGAGCTCTTTCATTGTTGTGATTTCCATATTGGCCTTTCCGCCCATTCCCTGTGCCTGCGTTGCCAGCGGCTTTTTCTCTGTGTTGAGGATCGCACTATCCCGGATAAAATCACCATTCAGTAATACGCAGAGGCCGGCGCCTGTATCAAAATAAAACCGGGCATCCAGCTGGCGGATATCGCGCAGCGAAGCTCCCTGCACCGGGATGTTCACCAGCGCGGGTTTTAACATGTAGCCGCCTCTGGGATATTTAATATTCCCTTTGGAGTACACATATAGCTGACTGCTATCATAATCTATTTTGACAATGTACCTGGAAAAAAAACTGTACCCGATGATCCCGTCAATGCGATCTCCGTACACGCTGCTTAAAATCTCATAATCACTGACGTGGAAATTTAAACTGTCAATCTGAAGATTTCCAATAAGCAGGCTCTTGTTATTAACATACCTGAGTTGTCTGACACCCCCGATACCCATAATCAGGCGGTCTGTACCCGTAGGGTTTATATTGAGACGTATACAGGTTGCAGAATCCAGAGAAATGCCACCGCTTCCCGTATCCATGATAAAATTTAGCGTATCCGGATAACCTATCAGCTGGGCCCTGACCACCACCACGCCGCCTGTAAAAGTGGTGAAGGGAATCTGCGTAATCAGTTTTGCACTTCCCGAACTTTTTTGTGCTTGAATGCCGGCAATTCCTATTAGCGACAGGAGGAGACTGCCGAGCATTTTATGTATAGTCACGGTCATGCGAACCGCATTTTTTTGTTTGGCAGTATTCATCATTCAGATGCAGATCGTTAGTTTTGGATCGGACGACAGTTGTAGTCCCCCACCTATAAATCTACAAATTATTTGGCAGCTTTATCCCCCGTTTATATAAATATTGATTTGAAAAATTGCCGTCATAAATTGCATCATTCTAATGTAACGCGAAAATGGATTTGTCGAATCTGTACGAAAAAGCATTGCGATCTGAGTTCCTGACCGTAGCCGAAGGTGTGGCGCTTTTTCAACATGCTCCGCTGAGTGAAATCATGGATATTGCTGACCGGCTCAGGCAAAAACAGGTAGGTCACGGTAAGGTTACCTGGCAAATCGACCGAAATGTTAATACAACCAACGTTTGTATTGCCAATTGCAAGTTTTGTAATTTTTACAGAATCCCGGGTCATGCAGACGCATATATAACGGACATCAATACCTACATTAAAAAAATTGAAGAGACTTTTCGCTGGGGCGGTGACCAGCTGCTGCTGCAGGGCGGTCATCATCCGAAACTCGGGCTGAGTTTTTATACCGATTTATTCAGGGAACTTAAATCGCGCTATCCGAATCTGAAATTGCATACCCTGGGGCCTCCCGAAATAGCACATATCTGCAAACTGGAAAATAAATCCCATCGGGAAGTGATCGAAGCCCTGCGGAAAGCGGGAATGGATTCCCTGCCCGGTGCGGGAGCTGAAATATTGATCGACCGTGTCCGGCGCCTGGTGAGCAAAGGAAAATGCGGGGCACAGGAGTGGCTGGATATCATGCATGAAGCACACCTGCAGCATGTCACTACTTCATCTACCATGATGTTCGGACATGTAGAAACCATTGAAGAGCGATTTGAACACTTCGTCAGGATCAGGGAGGTGCAGGCGATAAAACCGGAAACAGCCAAAGGATTTTTAGCCTTCATACCCTGGACTTTCCAGGATGCGGACACCCTGCTCGCCAGGATCCGTGGCGTTCACAACCTGACCACACCCGAAGAATATATCCGTATGATTGCCATGAGCCGGATCATGCTGCCCAATATTAAAAACATTCAGGCTTCCTGGCTGACTGTGGGAAAAGAAACGGCCCAGATCTGTCTTCATGCCGGTGCAAATGATTTCGGGAGTATCATGCTGGAAGAAAATGTGGTTAGCGCCGCGGGGGCCCCCCATCGTTTTACCAGCAAAACCATCCAGGCAGCCATACGGGAAGCCGGTTTTATACCCCAGCTGAGAAACCAGCAATACGAATTCCGCGAACTGCCTGCTTTTATGGAGGAACAGGTGATTGATTATTAAGGCGTAAGGCTCAAGGCAAAAGGCTTAACGCCTAAGGCTTGATTTTCGATATTTCCTGACACTTGTTCCCGTCCTTTATTCCGGTGCGTTTTCCATAAGAAGCCTTAGGCTTTAAGCGTTAAGCTTTATGCCCTGATCCTTAAGCTTTGAGACTTGAGCCTCAAGCGTTAAGCGTTAGGCCTTAAGCTTGAGTACTAAGTGTTTTTTTTAGCCGGTTAACAAGTTAAAATCGCAATTTCTGCGTTAAAAGGATAATCCTTTACTATGCAGAGCCCCTTCCGTAAACTTGTTCGCATTTCCATCGTTTTATTTGCTACCGTTTTACTGTGTAATTTCTTTGCATATTATTTGGTTAACAAAAAATCAGCTGAGAATGAAGAACTTATCGCAGGCCGATCCCTCGCCGGCCGCCAACAGACCCTGAGTCAGGTAATCGCCAAACAGGCCGCACTGATAACCGGTACTTTTTACGGAGAAAACGAGACCCGCAGTTTAAAGGATAGTATGGCCACTACCCTGGCCCTTTTTAAAAACCAGCAGGAACTTTTACTTAAACGCATCGCACAAACAAAAACCCCGCTGCCCGCACATGTTTTCAAAATCCGTATCCTGTTTTCTTACATCAATCCTTATTATACCAGCATAGAAAGTATTGGGCAGGAAATTATTCAGGACGATTCTGTTATCCTCCGGATCAATAAACGTCTGTACCTGCAACGCCTGATGGAAAGTGAGAACAAGTTTTTGCCCATCATGCGGGACATTACTAATGAGTTTACCGTTTACCTGAACGAAAAAAATACAGAAGCTTCCGCCATCGAAGTAGGAAAATTCCTTTCGCTGGTGGTTGCTATTATTTGCCTGATCATCCTGGTTCTTGAGCCGGCGTTTAAAAAAGGAGAAACCAATTTCAGGGATCTGCAAAAAGCACAGAACGAATTGCAGGTGGAAAAGAAACACCTGGATTCCCTGCTGCAATCCCAAACCAATTACCTGATCCGAATAGACCGCAAAGGAAATTTTAGTTATGCCAACCAGGCATTTCTAAAAGCTTTTGGTTACAAGGAAGAAGAAGTGATGAACAAACCTTTTCTCGGAGCCATTTTTCCAAAAGACCTGGCCAGGTGCCGGGACGTGGCGGAGGAATGTTGGAATAACCCGGGCAAAATCGTAAAACTGCTGATCAGAAAACCCTTTAAGAATAACAAAGCATTCGTGTGGACCGACTGGGAATTGCTTGCGCTGAACAATGAGCACGGACAGGTGAGTGAAATACAGGGCATCGGGTTAAACGTGACTGACAAAGTGATCGCCCAGGAAGTAAAAGAAGAAGCGATTCAAACCCTTTCCTATGCCATGTCCTATGCACGCATGGGTTCCTGGAAAGTGGATTTTGAAACGCAGGAAATTAAACTGAGCAACGAATTCCGTGAATTGCTAGTGATGGAAGAAGATATTTTGGAAAAATTATCACTCGATGCATTCATTGAAGAATTTGTTGTGCCGGAGGATTTCCAAACGGCAAAAGATGAGTTCGGTGAGATTTTCCTCAACCGGGATAATGTGGGTTATGAGAGTTCATTTTCTTTCCGGGTGATCAATCGTGAAGGATGGATGCGTTATCTGTTCCTCAAAGGTAAAGTGGT
>DATCAO010000366.1:0-5476 GCA_036512575.1 Puia sp. | reverse complement strand
GGACTGGAACATTTTGCTGGATGAAAAAGGAGGACCTAATCATGTGGGCAATTTTTGTTTTGCCCCGGTTCATGCTGATTTAAAAAAGGGTGAATTGATTTATACCAATTCCTTTTATTATATCGGTCATTTTTCAAAATTTATCCGCCCGGGTGCTCAGCGGATTGTCAGTTCTTCCAACCGCGACCTGCTGGAAACAACGGCTTTCCAAAATACCGACGGGAAAATTGTAGTAGTCGTCATGAATCGGAGTGAACAAAAACTTCCTTATCTGCTCTGGATCAATGGCAAGGCCGCAAAAATGGAAAGCCTGCCTCATTCTATCGCGAGTCTTGTGTTTTAGACTTATCCGGCAGATTTATTTTTCAGGCGGTTCAAACGGGCCGCCTGAATTTTTGTAAAGATGATACACAAAAAATCGCCAGCACGAAGTGACCGATCAATGCTGCGATCAGCATAGGCGTTGTTTTGTAATTAACCGCACTATAGGCCAATACAACAAGAACGAGTGTATTGTAAACCAGCAGCCCCGAGGTCAATGCTTTTAAGCCGGTGCCCTGCTGGTCTTTCCGGGCCAGCCAGCATGTGACGCCAATGGCAGTTATTGCAGATCCTCCAACACGTGCAATCGTAACGACAACCGGATCATTGATCTCGGCACCTAATAAAATCCGGATCAGTAAAACCGGGGCCAGGAGCAGTCCGATCCCGGTGAGTGTTTCGAGGACGGCTGTGAAAACCAATAGCGTCTGGGGTTTCATATATTTAATTTTCTTTTACAAATTGTTCCAACATGTCGTCCAACCGTTTTTCCTTCTCCATATATCGTTGCAGCAGGACCACCTGATTGTTGGCCCTGACCAGATTGTGGTCCGGATATTTGATCTGGTAATACTGGTCGTTCTCCAGGTAATCGGTTATAAAACGTATCGCCTGCAGGTAGATGGCAAATTTTCCCGCATACACAAAATACTGAATTTCTTCCTTGCTGAGTTCGGATTTCATTTCACCGAGGTATCCTTTTACAATTTCCTGAAAATATTCCTCCCGGATCTGCACCAGGCTGAAATCAGATTCTTCCTCGCTGGCCGGTGAGAGGTAGGTCCGGAGCATGTCGCCGACATCACTGATATAGTAACCGGTCATGACGGTGTCCAGGTCGATCACACAAACTCCTAAATCTGTCCCGATGTCGAATAATACATTGTTGATCTTCGCGTCGTGGTGGATCACCCGTTGCGTAAAAGATGGTTTGTTTTTTGCTTTTTCGAATATGGCGACGATTCCTGCTTGCTCTTTTAGGAAATCTAAACATTCTGATGACCTGTCAAGGCGTTGGGGGCCGGCATTTTCCAAAGCCTGCAGGAACTGCTGATATCTGAGGGAAAGGTTATGAAAATCCGGCAGCGTGGTATGCAATTGTACGGGATCAAACGGAGAAAGCAGGCGGGTGAATTTTCCAAATTGTTTGGCTGCCTCGCAGGCCAGGGAAGGATTAGAAACGGTATTGCAGGTATATGAGTTTTTAATGAAGGGGAACAAGCGGTAATAATTGTTGTCCGCGTCGATCACATAATTCAAATGGTTTAATGCCGGCAGCGGTGCGACAAACAGGTAACCCGGGTGATTTTTTTTGAAATAGGATTCCAGCAGGCGACAGTTGTCGAGGATTTCCAGTGGCCGCTTAAAAACCTGCTGGTTGATTTTTTGCAGGAGGAATTCCTTACCGGCATAGATGATTTTCCAGGTATGGTTAATCAGTCCGTTCCCAAAGGCTTTTACGGAAAACTCACTTTCATCGAATCCATATTTTGATAAAATGGAACCAAACATGGTTGCAAATTAACCCCTATCGATCAGGGCCGTGACGGAATGCCCATTTTTATTTATATTCAGGTGACCATTTGAACAACCATGAGTGAACGATTGCCTCTGACCGGCCGACTGGCCTCCCTCGATTTGCTGAAGGGCATGACCATGATCCTGCTTGCACTGGAAAGCACCCTGCTCTTCGAACACCTGGTTCCGGTAGTTGGGGATGGCTGGGCTTCGCGGATCCTCACGCAGTTCTTTCATCATCCCTGGAACGGATTGCGATTCTGGGACCTGGTACAACCCACATTCATGTTTGTCGCCGGGGTGGCGCTTGCGTTTTCGATGAAAAAACAGCGCCAGACACTCAGTTGGAATCAGGCCTTTATTAAAATTTTGAAAAGATGCGGATGGTTATTTTTCTGGGGCGTACTCGACTATGCCGTTAGGGGAAACAGATTATCTTTTGAACTTTGGGATGTACTCACCCAGTTATCTTTTACCACACTGGTGGCTTTCCTGATCATGGACTGGTCTGTACGTTCACAACTCTTCGTTAGTGCTCTTTGCCTGATCATCCCTGAATTGTTATACCATTATTCCCATATTCCCGGTTTTGACCAGCCCTTTGTTGACCAGCATAATTTTGGGAATTATATCGATCTGAAGCTGATGAATAAAATCAATCCTGCAGGATGGGTGGCGATCAATTGTGTTTCCACTTCAGCACATACGATCTGGGGTGTGCTGGCAGGTAAACTCCTGCTAAGTGACAAAAAAGCGGGTCAGAAAATCCAGTGGCTGCTGATCGGCAGTGGGGTATTGCTGTTCCTGGGGTTCGGGCTGGACTGGACGCATATAACGCCCATCATTAAACGAATTGCCACCTCGTCTTTTGTGCTGGCCTCCGGCGGATGGGTCGTATTGTTCCTGACCATCTGTTACTGGTGGGTGGATGTGCAGATGCACCGGAAATGGCTGATGATATTTTACCTGTTTGCGCTCAATTCCATTTTTATTTATCTCTTTAACGAAATTGTGGGGGACCGTTGGTTTACAGGTTATATACTGACCATTACCAATGGCTTATTTGGGTTCATCCATGTTCCCCAGCTCGCCGCTGCAGTGCTGGGCTCTTTAGTAGTTTTTGCCCTGGAGACGGGGCTGCTGTATTTCCTGTATTCCCGGAAAATATTTTTCAAGCTTTAAAGGTTCAGTATAAACCTTATCGGGAATGCAAACCAAATCAGGTGTACCAGTAGAGGGATAAACAACCCTCTTTTCCATAGAGGGGATCCAGTTTGGGAATGGATACTTTTTTTATGTTTTTGTCAGTGCCGGGTCGCTCGCCTGATTTCCCTAAATTGATATCATATTCCTTACCCCCCGGATAAGCGCCCACACATTTGAAGTCGATGGAAGCCCCCACATTTTTATGCGCTACACCGGCGGGGATCAGTAACACATCACCTTTTGAAATGAGAATCTGGATACCGTGGTCGCCCCCCAGGGCCACATGGCAGTCTCCGCAATAAATGCCCATCACCTCGTGCGTGTTGCTATGGTAATGATTGTATGTAAAAATTCCATTCCGCCAGCAGTTGGACCATCCGTTGCCGGCAAAAATTTCCTCGATCAATGCCGGGGCGTGATCATTGGGCAGATCCAACACGCCTTTATACAATAAAACCGGAAAAACCGAATTCGGGAATGTGACGTTATCCAGAATGATATAGTGCGGAATCTTGGCCGGCGCCGGATGTAAATAACCGTTGTTTATTTTTTTCATAACAAAGTCTGTTAGCTCATCATGAAAATAAAATACAGGATCTGCAGGCAAAGTTAGTCAAAAGAAATAAAAGCGATTAAACGGTCCGGGTTAAAAATCTTAGGTCAATTATATAACTCAATGATGAAAAATTTTCAGTATATTATTTCCGGGCGCTGATGATTCCCAATTCCAGTCCCCTTAATTCCGCGAGCCCGCGCAAGCGACCGATTGCTGAATAACCCGGATTGGTTTTCTTATTGAGGTCATCGAGCATCTGGTGACCGTGATCGGGACGCATGGGAATAGAAATCCCGCGCGATTGCATCATGTGAATTATTTCTTTCACCACAGCAAACATATCCACGTCGCCTTCGAGGTGATTCTCTTCATAAAAATCTCCGGCATCATTGCGCCGGGTGCTGCGCAGGTGAAGAAAATGAATGCGGTTGTTAAATTTCTGGATCATGGCAGCCAGGTCATTGTCGGATCTCACACCAAAGGAACCGGTACAAAAACAGAGGCCGTTGTTTTCTGACGGTATTTCACCGATCAGTGTTTCAATATCAGCAGCGGTGCTCATAATTCGGGGTAGGCCGAGCAGGGGATAGGGCGGGTCGTCGGGATGGATCGCCAGTTTCAAGCCAAGTTCTTCAGCGGTCGGAACTATGGATCTTAAAAATCCGATGAGGTGATTGCGTAATTTTGGGGCATCGATGAATTGATAAACGTCCAGGGCTTTTTGAAATTGTGCGAGTGTAAAATGTTCTTCACTGCCGGGTAGTCCGGCAATGATATTTTTTTGCAGGCGGTTTTTCTCGTCTGCAGACATCAGGTCAAATCTTGCTTTCGCGGCTACGCGTTCATCAGACGGGTAATCCTTGTCTGCTTCTGGTCTTTTCAATATAAATAAATCGAAAGCAATGAATGATACTCTTTCAAAACGAAGTGCCAGGGAACCGTCGGGTTGCAGGAAGGCCAGGTCTGTACGCGTCCAGTCCAGCACCGGCATAAAATTATAGGTGATGATTTTTATTCCACAGGCTGCCAGGTTTTGCAAACTGGATTTATAATTTTCGATAAAGTCCCGGAAATGACCAGACTGTGTTTTGATGTTTTCATGAACGGGCAGGCTTTCTACAACTTCCCATCGAAGCCCTGCCGATTCGATTTCCATTTTTCTTTTTTCAATTTCTCCGATACTCCAGATCATTCCGTTGGGAATATGGTGCAGGGCAGTCACGATACCCGTACAACCGGATTGTCGGATATCCCTCAGGCTCACCGGGTCTGCAGGCCCGTACCAGCGCATGCACTGAATCATTTTGAAACCGGTCTCACGCATAATTCCTGTTGTGAAGGGCGGCACCGATCGTTGAAATTTTCATCAATCTTTGATAATAATCATTTCAATCTGTCGTTATACTGCCAGTGATTATCATAACTGAAGTTTTCTCAAGCCGGTGTTTCTACACTGGCTTCTTTTTTTATACTGTTCAGGGCTCAGTTTTCTCTTCCCTGTAAAAATACGTTTCCCTGATCGCAAAATTCCGAAAGCTCTGCATCGGAAAGGCGGTTTTTCCATTTCAATCCTTTAAATTGTTCCTTCAACGGTTCTTCTTATGGCTGGCCATTCGAAAATTTCCCTGTATTTCCCCGACAAACATCTGTTTACTGATAAAAAAACGATTGTGCTGGGCGGAGATGCCGGTGGAACCAAGGTAAACCTGGCTTTTTTTGAAGCTACCGGGGCCGGCGTCAGGATGGTCAAATCGTCGGGTTATCATTCCGGCAGTTTTCCATCCGTAAATAAAATTCTGCAGCAGTTTCTTGTTGAAAACCCGGGGTATACACCAGAGAAAATCTGCCTGGGTGTGGCGGGCCCTGTATTTGAAG
>DATCAO010000365.1:0-4743 GCA_036512575.1 Puia sp. | reverse complement strand
TCCATTCCAGGTTTAGTAACTGGTCGATCCTTAACCTGGGAAAAGTCCACCGAAACCACATGATCAGAAAAATCAGCCCCAGTGTTTTTCCTAAAAACCAGATGGAAGACGGAATATAGTCCATGAACTGGTTGAATCCCTGCCAATGACCAATATGCAGTGGCATCCATCCGCCAAAGAACAGGGTTGCCCCAACGGCACACACGATAAATATATTGATATATTCAGCCAGGAAAAACAAGGCAAAGCGCATTCCTGAATATTCCGTATGAAAACCGGCTGTCAATTCACTTTCCGCTTCCGCCATATCGAAAGGCGCGCGGTTTGTTTCAGCCGTTACGGCAATGATAAAAATGACGAATGCGATAAGTGCTGGTATATGGGCCTTAAATATCCACCATCCATTCTGTTGCGAAAGGATGATGTCTCGGATGCTCAAACTGCCCGTCATCACTACAATGGACAGAACGGAAAGCCCGGCTGAAAGTTCATAACTGACGATCTGGGCTCCGCTTCTCATGGCACCCAGCAGGGAGTATTTATTATTACTGGCCCATCCTGCCATAAATATCCCGATCACGGAAAGCGATGAAATGGCAGACAGGTACAACACACCAATATTAATATCCCAAATTTGCAGGTTTTTTGCAAAGGCGATAGGTGCGAGGATCAGCATAGCCACAATCATAACTACCAGCGGAGCAAGGTTAAAAAGAAATTTATCCGCGCCATCAGGAACCAGGCCTTCTTTCAGTAACAGTTTTAACGTGTCTGCTGAAGTCTGAAAAATTCCTTTAGGACCTACACGGTTTGGACCCAGACGAATCTGCATGACTGCTGCCACTTTGCGCTCCATCCAAACCAGTCCCAGGCCAAGCAGGGCGAACAAGGCTATAGCAGCGAGGCCAACGAGGATGAATTCAGTCAGCAACGCCAACGTCGGGCTGAAATGATTATTCAGCCATTCATGAATTACTGTCGTGATGCCTTCCAGACTAAACATGTTTTTATATTTATCTGTCAATATCCGGGATGACCAGATCCAAAGTTCCCATGGCCGCAACCAGGTCGCCGATCTTTAATCCCTTCACCATATGTTCCAGAGCAGAAAGATTAGAAAACCCCGGGGAACGGAATTTGATCCGGTAGGGCGTCGTTCCTCCCTCACTCACAATATATACGCCCAGTTCCCCCCTTGCCGTTTCAACCCTTTGATAAAATTCACCCTTTGGCAATTTTAATACAGCCTTGGTCTTAGCCTGGAAATCACCTTCCGGGATATTGTCAATTAATTGCTCTACAATGCGGATACTCTGTGTCATTTCTTTTAACCGCACCAAATACCGGGCATAGGAGTCTCCGCCGGTTTCTGTTATTTCATCAAACGCTACTTTACTATAAATATCGTAGGGGTATAATTTTCTGATATCACAATGAACACCGCTTGCCCGGGCAACAGGCCCGCTGCAGCCATATGAGATGGCATCATCATAGGAAATATAACCAACGGATTTCATCCGGTTTTGGAAAATGATATTACCGGTAACCAGTTCATTATACTCTTCAAATTTTGATTTATATAGTTGAATGAAACTTTTTACATCTTTCTGGAAATCCGGGTGCAGTTCTGCCATCACGCCTCCGGGAACCATATAATTCATCGTCAGCCTGGCACCGCAGGTTTTCTCCATGATATCCGTGATGGTTTCCCTTTCCCTGAATGCATGAAAAAAAGGAGTGAACGCGCCGAGATCCATAGCCATAGCGCCCCACCACAATTCATGGGAAGCAATCCGGGTGAGTTCATCCATAATCACCCGGATATATTGTGCGCGCTGGGGAACTTCAACCTGCAAACCCTTTTCCACGCAAAGCGCGCAGCCATGATTATTAATGTGTGAAGAGAGATAGTCCATCCTGCTGGTTACATAGATGAACTGGCGGTAAGAAAGACTTTCACACATTTTTTCGATCGACCGGTGGATATATCCCAGGTGTGGTTCCACTTTTTTTATGGTTTCTCCATTAAGTGTCATAACCAGGTGCAGCACGCCATGCGTTGCAGGATGCTGGGGTCCCATATTTATAATTAAATCACCTTCCGATGTTCTGCCAATTTCCTCAACCATATCTTTACGCGTTACAGTTTTATCATGTTCACGGGATCTTCATAATCTTTTCTCAATGGCCATCCTTTCCAGTCGTCTGGCATGATCAGCCTTCTCAGATCGGGATGGTGCAGGAATTTTACACCAAAAAGATCATATACTTCTCTTTCGAGCATTTCAGCGGTACGCCAAATGTCGGAGACCGTTTCTATTTCGGGATTGCTGTTGTCCAGCTTTGCTTTGATGACAATAATATGCCGGTGTATGGTTGAAGTGAAATGGTAAACCAAGGTGAGATGGGTTTTCCAGTCCACACAGGTGAGGCAAAACAAATAATCAAATTCCAGTCCCGGCAGAGATCGAAGTTTTCCTAAGAATGATTTTAACGCTTCAGGTGCTACATAGGCATTCAGCCACTCACCGCCTTCTTCAAAACTGATCGCCGGCAGCAGTTCGGTACATTGAATTTTCAGATCCTCCGTCAACATGGCCACCCTGGGTATTTATTATGGATTTAAATACGAATTTTCCTTGATCTGTTCCCTGGTCAGCCCGGCTTTTATCTTTCCCTGTAAAGTGATTAGTGCATGTAGAAGTGCTTCCGGTCTCGGCGGGCAACCAGGTATATATACATCCACCGGAATTACGTGGTCTGCTCCCTTCACTACTGAATAGGTATTGTAAAAGAATGGACCTCCGCTGATCGCGCAGGCACCCATGGCAATAACATATTTGGGATCGGCCATCTGGTCGTACAGCCTTCTCAGAACGGGCGCCATTTTATTGACAATGGTCCCGGCAATGATGATCACATCTGCCTGGCGCGGAGTGGCCCTGGCTACTTCGAATCCAAACCTGGAGAAATCATATTTCGCAGAAGCGACAGACATCATTTCAATACCGCAACAGCTGGTGGCAAACGTGAGGGGCCAGAGTGAATTGGACCTTGCCCAGTTGATTACCTCGTCGAGTTTGCTTAACACAATGCCGCCACCCGCAGTTTCATGGATTTCACCGGGAAAATCTTTTTGCTCTTTGTTTTTGCCGGTTACATCCATTTCAATGCTCCTTTTTTATGCGCATATAAAAATCCCATGAACAAGATGAACAGGAAAACACTGATTTCCAATAAAGCCGGCATCCCGATTTTTTTTACAACTACTGCCCAGGGATACATAAAGACCAATTCCACATCGAAGATGAGGAAGATGAGGGCAAATAAGTAATAACCTACATTGAACTGGTTCCAGGGAGAACCCGTTGCCGGAATTCCGCATTCATAAGCCTGTCCCTTTTGTGGGTTCTTTACCCCCTTCACTAATATTTTTGAGACGGATATTCCACCGATTGAAAAAACAATGGCAGCCAGGATAAGAATGATTAATGATGCAGGGCCCATAATGCAATCTTGATTAGCTAAAGTAATGAGTAAATTCTGAACATCACCTGATTTTTGTCATGATTTGCGAATTGCTTTCTGTTTCACCAAATCGGTTTCGATTCCTGCAGATTTCATTTTTGCCTCAGCGGCATTTTCAATCTGGTTCTTCAGTGCTAACAATGTTTTGTCAAAAAGCACGTGTTTATCCATCATATAACACATCTCATACTCAATTTCCTCCCAGGTGGAGAAATCTGCGTGATTGTGCTGAAGCTGAACCTCAAGTTTGTCCAGGGCATTCGCCACTTTTGCTTCATAAGTCTCTTTTTGCTCAAATTCATAGAACAAATCGTAGATCTCCTGTCCGTTGGTGTCTTTCAGTGTCTCCCGAAGATTCTCGATGGCCCGCTGTTCATCGGCCGCTTTTATTTTTTTGATCTCAGGGTTTCGAATAATTTCCAGTGCAGAGACATCGCGGGCTTCTGCTTCAACCAGATCGTGGATGATGATCATTTTAAGTAGTCTGGCTGTATTTACTTTTACTGTCAGCAGGGGCTCAATAAGCACAGCCATTAACGACATTCTCCAACAGTGTTCTGCAACGCTCTCCTGTCTTCCCGCCGAAGTGTAACTGTGGCGGAGTTCAAATTTCAAACGTTCAGCCAGGGTAAGAACCTCTATGATGGAACCGATGGAACTTTCCATAGGTAAAGATAGAAAAAACCTGAAAAACACCGGGATTGATACTGAAGAGGCGGTTTGTAAATAACAGAATAGGACTGAACCCCGTTAATTTTTCAGCAGTTTTAAAGTTTTCGTCTGCAGCGGGTCGATGTATCGGATATAATAAGCACCTTTCGACAGTGGGCGACCGGTAAGATATTCAACCAGCTGTTCCTGGCCTGCGGTTACGGATATGGTTTTTGTCTGAATCAGCTGGCCTGAAACGTCAAGCAGTTGAATGCTGGCCGTTCCGGTAACAGAAGGAAGGATGAAAAGATAAATCCGATCCTGGAAAGGAATGGGAAAAACATGTATCCAGTCGGTTTCTGTCAGGGGATTCAACCCGGCATTCCGTTTCAACAAAAGAATCTGGTAGGCTTTTTCAAAATTGGGTACTCCATAGCCATAACGATCGTCCGGATGATCGTACTGATCACTGGATACGCGTACGGCAGCAAGAATATCATGTGGATTACATTCCGGGAACGCTTGCCAGAGGCAACTGATCAATCCGGCAAGATTGGGATTCGA
>DATCAO010000364.1:0-3973 GCA_036512575.1 Puia sp. | reverse complement strand
CCAAAAAACTGGTAAACCTTTTCCATGGCGAATTACAACTGGAAAGTGAAGAGGGCAGGGGATCCACATTTCATTTCACTCTGAAACTGGTGATCAACGAGAACAGGAAACATTATATCAACGAAGACAAAGTGAAACATTTGTGCGTGTTCCCCGGAGTAAAAGTGATGGTGGCTGAAGACAATGCCATCAATATGTCGATCGCGCGCCGTTTTCTCATGAAATGGGGTATTGAAGTGAAAGAAGCTTACAATGGAAAACAGGCCGTGGATTTATTTGCTCAGCATCAATTTGACCTCGTATTAATAGATCTGGAAATGCCGGAAATGGATGGCATTACCGCCCTGGGTGAAATCAAAAAAATCAACCCCGCTGTTCCAGCCATCGCCTTTACAGCCGCTGTATACGATAATATTCGTGCGGACCTTCTCTCCAAAGGGTTTATGGAATTCGTTCCGAAACCGTTCAGGCCCGAAGACCTCCATAGCAAAATATCTGCCCTGCTGTCTGCAAAAAGCAATGCCGTTTGACAGGCCTGAAGCTTGAAGTTTGAGGCTTAACGCTTAATGCCTAACGCCTAACGCCTAAGGAGTACCGCTTATTTAAGGCTGTTCCTCATACACTTGAGAATCCCTAACAGTTTGTTAACAAAAGAAATTTAGCGTTCCGTTAAACCCGGGAGCCTGAATCTCATCTTAGAACAAAATAATCGTAAAATATGAAAGCAAACCTCATTCGCCAGATCGCCATCGCCACATGCCTGGTATCCTGTATTAGTATTTACTCCTGTAAAAAGGACCAGTCCGCCAGTTCGGATACGTCTACGACAAGTTTGAACACAACGGCCGACGACCAGTCACAGGTTTCAAATGAAGCCGATCTGGTTGTCAATGACGCGAACACCGCTTTGAATGGCCAGTCTGATTTTTCTGGATCCAACAGCAGTTCTGAATCCTTTTCCGGTACTACCGTGGTAAATGATGCAAATGCTGTAAACGGAAACGGAAATGTTTCGGGCCTGGTAGACGTTCGTCATTTGATTTGTGATGCTACTGTCACTTACGACACAGTGGAAAGCAATCGCGTGATTACCATTGTGTATGATGGTACCAACTGCTGGGGCAACAGAACCAGAACGGGTACGGTAACCATTTCGCTGCCTTTAGGTCAGCATTGGAAAGACAAGGGCGCCACAGCAACCATCAACATTGATGCATTAACGATTACCCGCAAAAGAGACAGCAAAAGCTTTGTGCTCAGCGGTACAAAAGTGATTACCAATGTGAGTGGCGGACTGCTGAAGGACCTGGCTACTTTACAAACGATTACGCATACCATTACAGGAAGCCTGAAAATTGATTTTGAAAGTGGTTTAACCAGGACCTGGAATGTTTCTAAACAACGCGTATTCACTTATGATAACGGTATTGTGATTACCACCACTGGAACCTATTCTGATGGTACGGATAACGATATCGCTGAATGGGGAACCGACCGTTTCGGAGATGCATTCAAAAGCCTGATCAGTGCACCCAAAGTGATTCGTCAGGATTGTGATTTCCGATTGACGGGCGGTCAGAATACCCTGATCATCAGCAAGGGAACCGCTGTGATTACTTACGGTCTTGATGTGAATGGCGACCCTACAGGTTGTCCGGGTACCGGCACATATTATTTCAAACTCGTCTGGACCGGTAACAACGGAAAAATATATACAATAATAGCTCCTTATTGATCCGTACTTTCTTAACAAAGAGCCTCTCTGGAAACGGAGGGGCCTTTTTTTTAATTGTCAATTGTCAATGGTTAATTGTCAATTCACTTAGTACAGCTACCTGAGTAATAGTAAAACTTAAATAATCTCTCAACAATTTATTACATGCCTGAGCTAAATGAATTGACAATTGACAATTAACCATTGACAACTATTTTCGTATCGCCGGCGCCACCACGGTGCCAAATAATTCAATGGAGTGCATAACCTGCGTATGGGGCATCGTGCCTACGCTCACGTGCAAGAGAAAACGGTCGAGGCCAAATAATTCTTTTTCATACAGGATCTTGTCGATCACTTCCTGTGGTGAACCGACCAGGAGCGAACCTTGGGCGGATCTTCCGGCTTCAAACTGTGCGCGGGTAGTCGGAGGCCAGCCGCGTTCCCTTCCGATACGCGACATCACGTAGGCATAGGAAGGAAAAAATTCATCGCCGGCTTTTTTCGAATCATCAGCGATATATCCATGGGAGTGCACAGCAAGTGGTAGTTTTCCATGGCCTGCTTTGTTTGATGTTTCCCTGTATAAATCGACCAGCGGCATGAAGTGGGCCGGATTTCCGCCGATGATGGCAAGTGCCAGTGGCAAACCCAGGCTGGCAGCCCGGATTACCGACTCCGGTGTTCCGCCAACGGCGATCCATACCGGCAGTTTGTTTTGAAAAGGCCGTGGATATACACCGAGTTGCTGAAGTGAGGCCCGGTGTTTTCCTTTCCAGCTAATTTTTTCGGATTCATTTAATTTCAGAAGAAGGTCAAGTTTCTCCGAAAACAATTCGTCGTAGTCGCGCAGGTCAAATCCAAAGAGCGGAAAAGATTCTATAAAAGACCCGCGTCCGGCCATGATTTCAGCCCTCCCGCCCGAAAGCAGGTCGACTGTTGCAAAATCCTGGAATACGCGAACCGGATCGTCGGAGCTGAGTACGGTCACTGCGCTGGAAAGTTTGATGCGTTTTGTTTTCACCGCCGCTGCTGCCAGCACGACGGCAGGTGAGGAGACGATAAAATCCGGACGATGGTGTTCTCCCAGTGCATAGACGTCGAGCCCGACCTGGTCGGCCAGTTCAATTTCTTCCATGAGATCCTTCATGCGCTGATAAGGACTGATGGTGAGACCCGTCTTTGGGTCGGGTGTAAGTTCTGCGAAGCTGCTGATTCCAAGTTCCATAATGCAATTTAAGCCTAAAGCGATTCGCGTTAGGCTTAAAGCATAAGGCTTAAGGCGTAAGGCATAAGGCGTAACGCTTATCGCTCCACGCTGAATACTGAACGCCGGGAGGGTTAACCCTTTTGGCAGATCGTAAATCAGCCCCGGTCTCAGATAACAGTAATTTAATTTTCCATTCACATTCCGGTTATAGTAAAATTTCATTTTTGTAAAACCCGCAGAAATGAAATTCGTATTCTCTGTTTACTGCCTGATCATTTCGTCAGTCAGCTTCGGCCAGACCGATTCTTCTAACCAAAACATATTCATCATCACCACCGACGGATTCCGGTGGCAGGAAGTTTTTACCGGAGCTGATCCCGGACTGATCAGCAATCCCCGTTGGGTGGAGGACACCGCTCTGTTGAAGGAATCCTATTGGGATTCTTCTGCTGAACTCCGTCGACAAAAACTCATGCCATTTTTCTGGAATACGATTGCCCGCCAGGGACAATTATATGGCAACCGGTTATATGATAACAAAATGAATGTGGCCAATTTCTACAAGATCTCGTATCCGGGATATAATGAAATGTTTACGGGATGGGCCGACCCGGTTTTCATACCGAATGTACCGGTCCGCAACCGGAATATAAATATCCTCGAATACTTGAATTCCCGGGAACCCTATGCAGGGAAAGTGGCGGCTTTCAGTTCCTGGAATATTTTTTCCGCAATATTAAATGAGAAGAGAAGCAGGCTACCCCTGAATAGCGGATATGAGCCCCTCCCGGACGACAGCAGTATCAACAATGAAATCATTAATGCAGCCCAGGATAATATCCTTCAGAAGAAAAATACCCGTTACGACCTGCTCACCTACCTGAGCGCGCGGGAGTATATTGAACATCATCAACCGAAAGTTGTATTGATTGGATTCGGGGAAACCGACGAGTTTGCCCATCGGGGCCGCTATGATCTCTACCTGCAACAGGCAACCCAGGTGGACCAGATGATCGCTGAATTGTGGTATTATGTGCAGACCAATTCTT
>DATCAO010000363.1:0-2333 GCA_036512575.1 Puia sp. | reverse complement strand
TAAAGAAGTTTCATTTTAGCCAGGGCATAATATAACGCGGTCACATGCATGCTCTGAACGATTTTGTTTTCTGCTAAAAGTTTTTTCACTTCATCAATTCCGAATAAATACAATTCGATTTCTTCGTTGTGATCCAGCTCCTGTTCTTTTTCATAACGGCCACCCGTTGCCAGAAACATATGCATCCAGTTGTTATTGGTGGAGGGATTCGAAGACGTTCTTCCCAGGTACTCATATTGGGTAAACCGGTAACCCGTTTCTTCAAGAAGTTCCCTTTTTATAGCCATTTCCAAAGAAAGATCTGAATCATCCACGCAACCGCCCGGAATTTCAAAACAGGTTACATCCAGCGCATAGCGGTACTGACGTTCAAGAATAAACTTTCCTTCTTCCGTAATGGCTACCGCAGTTACCCAGGTGGGAAATTCATATACGTAATAGGGATCAATAATTTTTCCTTCCCTGGTCTGACATTTGTCCTTGCGCACTTTTCCCCAAAGATCCCGCGAAAGATACTCCGAAGAAATTTTATTCCAGCGAAGGTCCTTCATGATTACAAATTATTTGCTTCGCGATATGCCAGGATATGGGCAGTATGATGTCTGCCATGCCAGCTGTACATGCCGAGCAAAAACCAGATGCTCACGGGTGCTGGTTTACCAGGATAATGAAAAACCCGGTTCCATTGTTCATGAGTAAGGTCTTTTATGGCCGCGTATAGTCTGGCGTGGAGGGCATGAAGCAGGGTAACGGAAATATTGACCGGTAATTCCCGAACATCAGCAAGTTCAGCCCAAAGCTTTTCTTCATAGGATTTAACCGTCAGGTTATCTTCTGTCAAAGCCAATTTGAAGCGAATGTAAGCGTTCATATGGCTGTCGGCTACATGATGGACGAGCTGTTGAATGGTCCATCCGCCTTCCCGGTAGGGACTGTTCAGGTGTGAAACGTCGAGGTCCTGAATGGCATACTCCAGCTCAATGGGTAATTGGCGGATATTGTTCAGCCACTTCAGTTTTTGCGCTTCCGAATAAGCCTGAGGCTCGTATCGTCCAATGGGATAGCTGGGGTCAGACATAATTATCAATTATTAATTGTTATGGCACTCAGTAAACCAAACCTTACACCCTCATACTCCCACACTCCCATACTCCCATACTCCCATACTTGTTATTCCTCTCTCCATTCCTTACCCGTCATGTGAATAAATACATCTTCAAGGTTAGCCTTTTTCACTTCCTTAGGCCTCTCGAATCCTGATGCTACCAGTTTGTCGATAAGCCGGTCTGGTGAATCCAGAGCAATGATCTTTCCTGAATCCATAATGGCCACCCGATCGCAGAGTACCTCTGCCTCATCCATATAATGGGTAGTAATAATTACAGTAGTACCGGATGCCCGGATGTCCCGAACCAAATCCCAGAGATTTCTCCTGGCCTGGGGATCAAGTCCTGTAGTGGGCTCATCCAGGAAAATGATTTTTGGCTGGTTGATTAGTGTGGTTGCGATGGAAAATCTTTGTTTCTGCCCGCCACTGAGTTCTTTGTATTTCGATTTGGCTTTATCGATCAGATTCACTTTTGCCAAAAAATCTGACGGCTTTATTTCCCTGTTGTATAAACCACCAAATAACATCAGCAATTCAGTTAAATTCAGGTTAGGATAGTACCCGGAGGTTTGAAGCTGAACACCGATTCTTTTTTTTATTTCATTGGGATTCTTATCCAGGTCAATCCCATCCACCATGATCTTTCCCGACGTTTTTTCACGTAGTGTTTCAATAATTTCCAGTGTAGTAGACTTACCGGCTCCGTTGGGACCCAGTAGTCCAAAAATTTCGCCCTCGTAAACCTCGAAACTGATTTGTTTAACTGCTTCAAAATCACCATATCTTTTTGAAAGATTTTGAACAGAGATGATGGCTTGTTTTTCCATGGTGGGCAAGTTACGTCTTGCGGCTTAAAAGACAGCGCCCGACCATCCTTACCTGGAAAAAATCTGTGTGAAATAGATATCTCCTTTATTGTCCCGGGCATAACCAATACCAGTAAGGGTAAAATTTCCTTCAATGTTCCTTTTGTGCCCGGGACTATTCAACCACCCGTCAACCACTTCGCGGGCCGTCATAGGCCCGGACGCTACGTTTTCACCGATTGCCGTGCTGCCCAGCGTTTTTTGAATGGTTTTAGCGCGGGCATTGAAGCCATCATGGCCGAATTTGACCTTTCCGCCGGCCATGTCCTTGCTGTGTTTCCATGCGAGATTGGACTCGAGGGTGTTCATCTGCAAAGGCACTAAACCATGATCCTTTCGATCGTCATTCACATACTGCA
>DATCAO010000362.1:0-2626 GCA_036512575.1 Puia sp. | reverse complement strand
TCTGAATGCATTACTCAAACCCATGGCCCTCGCTGAATTAAATAAAGGAAAGATAAACGACTTGCACTATCATCTGGATGCTACGAATACCCGGGCAAAGGGCAGGCTCCTGCTCCATTACGAAAATCTGTCTGTCAGATTGCTGAAAAAAGATGATGATAAAAATAAGTACAAAACCAAAGTCCTCCCCACCCTGGCTGCCGGTTTGTTGGTAAAGGATTCAAATCCGCAACATGGAAAAATGCGGACGGCCGATGTGGATTTCACACGAGATATCCACCGGTCTATCTTTAATCTGATGTGGAAGTCTTTGTTTGCAGCCATTAAGGAAGTTGCGATGTAATTAATTATCAATTATTAATTATTAACGATACATTAAAAATTCCACCTCCACACTTCCACACCTCCACACTTGTTTAAAATGGATACCCGATCGCAAAATTCAATACAAAGTTTTTAGAATCGAACACCCAACGTTGTCCAGGCGGAAGCCAGGGTTCGCGAACCGGAATTCCCAGGTCCAGGCGCAACAGCAGAATACTGATATCCAGACGAAGACCCGTTCCCACGCCAACCGCAATCTGACTTGGCCAGTCTTTCGTGAACTGCGAACCAACTCTGGAACTGTCATACCGGAGTGTCCAGTCATTACCGGCATCAACAAAAAACGCCCAGTTAAAATAAGAGAACAATTTAAATCTCAGTTCGGTGTTCATTTCTATCTTAATATCTCCCGGCTGATCTGCTATAAAGGCGGTATCCGGATTCCCGGCGTAATATGAACCAGGACCCAGCGATCGCGAACGGAAGGCCCGGATATCGTTTGCCCCTCCGGCAAAGAATTCTTTTATATAGGGCATGGTGTAACTGTTTCCATAAGCGTAACCCATCCCACCCGTCAGCCGGCTGGCAAGCACCGTATTTTTTGAAAAACTGAGATAGTGTCTGAAATCTGCTTCACCCCGTATATATTGTGAATAAGGAACATTGAACAAGGTTTTTTGTTTACCCGTATTCTGCACATTGGCACCACTGGCAATGCCGACAATATTCATGGACAAATCAATATTTCCGTTGAAGTAAAAATTATTTTTATCACGATTCGGACGAAGCTGGGAGTTGAAATTATAATTGTATGTCGGTCCGATAATAAATGTTTTTTCCAGGCTTCTCGCCAAAACAATATTGGTATCGAGTTGTTTTTGATATGCCGGATCAATATAACTGGGGTTTACCAGGTTTATACGGATCACTTCCAGGGTGTGCTCCTTCGTAACGGATTCCTTCCATACGTAGGCAAAACTGGCCTTGATTGAATTCAGGGTATATTCGGCAGACTGGTTATAATATTCATAACCCAAACTGAACCTTGTTTTAGGAATGAAACCACTATTGGTTTGAAATTTTACAGGACCGATGACCCTGGGAACAAATAAACTCAGGTCCACGCCGAATTTTGTTGTATTGGTATAATTTCCATGCCCGAGATTTTGTCTTAAATAACCCACATAGGCCGTTGCCGTAAGTAATTCTGCACCCCGGAAAATATTCCGGTGGCGCCAGTTAACAGAAACCTGGCCGCCATTGGCGTCGTCAGACTGGGTCAGGCCGGATACTTCGAATCGAATGGATTGTTTTTCAGTGGGCGTCAGGTAATAATAGGCGTTTAATTTGTGCTGTGCCGTGTCTGTTTCATCAAACCGGATTTTTACAAATTTGAAAACCCCGAGGCTGATCAGCCGGCTTAGTGAAAGATCATGATCCCGACGGTTATATACATCACCCGGTTTAAATACGAGTGCTTGTGCAAAGACCTTCGGCTTAAACATTTTATCGGAGTCAATAATAACATATCCCTGATACCTTGGAAGACTGGATACATTGATACTGGTATCAGTATGCACATTATAGTTTGCAAATACGACTACATCCTTGATCCGGTATACCTCGCGGGCCTGTTCAGGTGTTGACTTTTTGACTATAAGTTTCATATCCACCTGATGTTCTCCTACCATTGAGTCTGCGCGAATCAACAGATCGTCAGGGTTGAAATAATAATATCCTCTTTGTTTTAGACGCGTATCAATGCGGATTCTTTCATTCTTTATTACATCCAGATTATAGGGCTGTCCTTTTTTTAAGAGGGATCTGGGCTCCATCCTGCCAATCGCAGCTGCCAGCGAATCCGGGTCGCTGGGATAGACCACATTGCGGATCGTATATTGCTGCCCGACTTGCGCTGTATAAACTGCGCTGAGCTTTTTCCCTCTATACACCGTATCTAGCACAACGGTATCCTTAAAAAATCCGCGATTCTCCAGCCTGTTTTGCAAAACAGCCCTGTTTTTCTCCAACGCAATGTATGAGGCGATTACCGGCGGCTCGCCCAGTTTATCCTGGATAAAGTGTCCGATACCCTTTTTTTTGGGTTTGCCTGCCAGATTGTACAGGAGAAGTTTAACGCGGATACCCAGAAAACTTCCGTTAGGCTTTGGCCTGAGCAGACCATCCAGTTCATTTTTCAGCTCCCTTGTTTTACTACGGGAAAGTTGCGGATTCGATTTGATTTTTATTGAGGCCCCATCATATAAATATTGACCCTCTTCGAGGCTTTTGGTTTCACTGC
>DATCAO010000361.1:0-2525 GCA_036512575.1 Puia sp. | reverse complement strand
TGCTGATATTGAATTTTTTACTTAGCCTGCTTTTTTCTGCATCGGAAACCGGTTTATCAAGGATCAAAATGGCATTTTTCACAATATCGCCCTGTATCAGTCCCTTGTCAATCAGCATTTCCATTTCATGCAAAAAACAATACGTGCGGCAGGGTGCAATTTCCCTTTCAAAGTCTTGAATCCGGTCCAGCGTGGCATACTGATCTTCCAGGACCTTTCCCTTAAAATCCATATGGGTGCTGATGGCATATTCTTCACATGGCACGGCGACCATGGTTACATTTTTTTCCGGGTCGTAATAGTTAATTTCCTTATCCAGCGTGAACCAATGATTACGCCAGTTTTGTTCCACGATGCCGGCCTGAGTTATAAGCTGTACAAAAGGTTGACAGCTGCCGTCGATGATTGGCAGTTCCGGTCCATTCACTTCAATCAGGCAGTTGTCGATCCCGGTGCCAACCAATGCAGCGAGCACATGCTCTACCGTAACGATGCTGGCACCATGGGAACTGAGTGTTGTACAACGGAAACTGTTGGAAACCAGGTCGCAGTCTGCGGGAATCACCGGTTGTCCGGGCAGGTCCATACGCTGAAAACGAATACCGAATCCGGATCTTTCCGGCTTCAACGTCATATCTACAGGTATGCCGGTATGAAGTCCGGTTCCGGAAATGGCTGCTTCTGAAGCAATAGTATGCTGTTTATTCTGGTTGAATTTCGGGCTCATTACATGTCAGGTCAGGGGGTTATGAGGTAAATATAGTTATTCCATCAAGTCGCGGGATCATCTAAAACGTTATCTTTTTTAAAATAAACATGACCGTAAGTGTTTACAATTAGTTGCATGTGTCAAAAACGAATATCTCCTGTATCAAAAACGTACGGTCCGATTTCCAGCCCGAAAATCAATGTATTGACCAGCAACTCTTTGCAGAGCGGTTATTTCTGGTCATGTATTTGAAACGAATCAGGAGGAAGAAACAGTATCGGATACTGAATAATATTACTCACATGTTCAAAAATTATTTCAAAGTCGCACTGCGAAACCTGGTCAACAATAAAGTTTTCGCATCCCTGAATATTATCGGTCTCGCGATCGGCATGGCCACCGCGATCCTGATCGGATTGTGGATCACGGATGAAACCGGATTCAATCATTATTATCCGAATCATAAAAAACTAGCCCAGGCCATGGTGCGCCAGGTGCTTAAGGATGAGGATGATACGGGAACGACCATCGCCATGCCGCTGGGTGCGGCACTGCAATCTCAGCAAGGCGATCTGTTCAAACGGGTCTCCCTGGTTTCCTTTCCTTATGATCATGTATTAACGCTTGGTGAAAAAAAATTAACGGCAAACGGTTTTTATGCCCAGCAGGCTTTTCCACTCATGTTTGGCCTTGAGATTGTAAAAGGCAGTAAGAATTCGTTGTTAGATCCCGCAACCATCATGATCTCGCGCTCCATGGCCCTTTCATTATTCGGCAATACAGACGCGGTGAATAAAAACCTGCTGCTCGATAATAAGATTCCTGTAAAAGTCGGCGCCGTGTATGCGGATCTGCCGGAGAATACCAACTTCGCCGGAACAAAACTGCTGATGTCCTGGGCCAACGAAGAAAATAATCACCGCCGGAACAACACCGACTGGGATGATCACAACGGGCTATTATTTGTAGAACTGAATGATGCGGTGAGTGCAGAACAGGCCTCAGAAAAAATTAAAAATCTTCCTACGCCAAATATTACCGCCTGGAAAGAAACTGCAGTCCTGCAGCCATTGGATAAAACCTATTTGTATTCTGAATTTAAAAAAGGGAAGGCCGTCGGCGGACGCATACAGTTTGTATTTCTCTTTGCCATCATCGGTGTATTCGTACTCTTCCTGGCCTGCATCAATTTCATGAACCTCTCCACGGCGCGCAGCAGCAAGAGAGCCAAGGAAGTGGGCATCCGTAAAACGATCGGATCACTTCCCATACACCTGGTTGGCCAGTTCCTGATCGAGTCCATCCTGCTCACCCTGCTCGCATTTGTGATCGCGTTAATGTTGGTGCAGATTTCACTCCCCTTTTTCAATTATATCGCCGGCAAACATATGGTGGTTCCCTGGCAGAATCCCGGGTTCTGGCTGTTTTGCCTGGGCTTTGCTTTTTTCACCGGATTCATCTCCGGCAGTTACCCCGCATTTTATCTTTCCAGGTTTGAACCGATCAAGGTACTCAAAGGCGCATTCCAGGGAAGCCGTTATAATTCCATCCCGCGGCAGGTGCTGGTCGTTTTACAATTCACCGTTTCACTCAGCCTGATTATCGGAACCATTATTATATATCGCCAGATCATGTATGCCAGGGACCGGCCTTCCGGTTATACCCGTGCGGGATTGATCACACTGCCCATTAATACCGACGACCTCAATAAACACTATGCAGCGTTTCGCGAAGAGGTACTGACCAGCGGCGCGGCTTCATCGATGTCCAAGTCATCCCAGCCCACTACTAATTTCAACAATAATAATTCGATGGA
>DATCAO010000360.1:0-3531 GCA_036512575.1 Puia sp. | reverse complement strand
ATCATTTGGATCCTTGTCTTCATAAGCCCAGAGATAATCCGCCAGTTTCTTAACCTGTTCCCTGGGAACCGCATTTCGGATAACCACATAACCATTGTGTACCCAGAATGCCCAGTCCGCTTCGCTAAGCAGGCGCAGGGGCTGACCATTACTCCGGTCATTCAGTTTAATCTGGCTTGATTTGGCGGTAGAGGGATTACCGGGTATTTCCTTATGAGCCATCGTGGGGTTGGCGGCAGCCATCGTTGCTTGCATCATATGTTTTGATTTAATGACCCAAAAATAGAACCGGATCGAAAACCCCTTTTCCCATATATTGACATGTATTTGCCCTGTATTGACTTATTTCTTATATTTTCAGGGAAATAATTAATAAACCGAGGGATGAATCAAATCCAATTGGAAAAAATAGTCTTTGAGCCGGGTAAATCGTTCAAATTATTTTCACCCCGGTTGAGAAACACTTTCTTGTGGCATTATCACCCGGAATTTGAACTGGTTTACGTGGAGGCGGATGCAGGCATCCGCCATGTTGGCACCCATATTTCCGGATACACCCATAGTGATCTGGTCTTTATCGGCGGAAACCTTCCGCACCTGAATTTTGATTACCGTTTGAAACACGATTATCAGCAAATCGTCATCCAGTTGAAAACAGATTTCATGGGAACTGCAATACCCACGGCCCCGGAATTTGACACGATTCAAAGCCTGTTTAAAAAAGCTGAATATGGAATCTCCTTCTCCGGAGATACCAAACAAATCGTTTCCCATAAACTAAAACAATTTGACAAACTGAATGGCTACCAGCAGCTGATTCACCTGATTGATATTTTCCATATCCTGGCAGAAAGCAAAGAATATGCGGTGCTGAACAGCGATCTGTCCAGCTCGGCATTCATTCTGAAAGACAAAATCAGGATGGGCGCGATTTATGAATACATTGATAAATACTTCGATCAGAAACCCGATGTAAACCAGGTGGCTTCCAAAGTGCATCTGTCTACCGCAGCATTTTGCAGGTATTTCAAGAGACAAACCAATATGACCTTTACAGATTTTGTGAATCAATACCGGATTGAAAGAGCCAAGAATCTGCTCATACAGGACCACAATGTTACCGAAACCGGTTATGCTGTGGGATTTGAAAGTATTTCCTATTTTAACCGGCTTTTCAATAAAATCGTAGGGGAGAACCCCTCTGTTTTCAAAAAAAATTGGGAAAATCATGTCGACATACAATAAAATTCAATAATCGTTTCATTGGGAAAATTTGAATTCTTCCTGTATTTTGGCCCTAAATCCAAGTAAAATCCTATCCAGATGTTGAAAAAAACCCTGAAGATAGCCGGCATCCTGTTGGCCCTGTTTGTCCTGACTGCATTTTCCATTCCCATTATTTTCAAGACTAAGATCCTGGCCATCGCCCGGGAACAGATCAATAAAAAAGTGAACGCCACCGTCAATTTCTCTGACGTGGATATTTCCATTTTCCGTCATTTTCCGCGGCTTTCCATCGGTTTGGACAATCTGCAAGTGACCGGAACGGAATCCTTCAGCAAAGACACTTTGATTTCAGCAAAACAGATCGATCTGGCCGTAAACCTGTTCAGTTTATTTGGCGGGTCCGGACTGGATATATACAGCATCAGCATCGACCAGCCCAGGATTCATGCGATTGTCAATAAGGAGGGAAAAACCAACTGGGACATCTGCAAACCGGATGTTTCATCCCAAAACAGCGCCGGCAGCAATGGGTTCCGGCTGCACCTGCATTCTTACCAAATTACAGATGGTTTTATCCGGTATACCGATATACCCGGCGACAGGAGTTTCCAGGCTGAGCATCTGGACCATTCGGGTTCGGGAGATTTTTCATCGGACCAGTTTACACTGCATACAAAAACTTCAGCAGGATCGGTCTCGTTTGTCTACTCCAAAATTCCATGGCTTGCAGACGCGCGCGCCATGCTGACCGCAGACATTGAAGTGGACAATAAGACGTCAACCTATCGGTTTAAAACAGATGATATTCACCTGAATGATCTGCAGCTCGCTACTGAAGGGTTTTTTCGATTTGTCAATGACTCCACTTATGGAATGGATATTCAGTTTCATGCACCATCCACGGCTTTCAAATCCATTTTGTCCCTGATTCCTTCCATCTATAAAACGGATTTTGATAAAATAAAAACGGATGGTACACTTACCCTGAACGGATATGTAAAAGGAGAATATGC
This sequence comes from Puia sp., assembly GCA_036512575.1. Taxonomy (GTDB): domain Bacteria; phylum Bacteroidota; class Bacteroidia; order Chitinophagales; family Chitinophagaceae; genus Puia. The sequence continues at coordinate 1,291 of DATCAO010000360.1, read as the reverse complement.
GGGTGATAAAATTCCGGCTTATTTGTTAAACCTAAAAGTGGAGAATGGATTTTTTCAATATCCCGACCTGCCACAACCGGTTAAACATATCGGGGTCGATATGAAAATTGAAAACCCCGACGGCATCACCGATCATACGGTGGTGGATATTTCCCGCGGACATATAGAATTCGGCAACGATCCGTTTGACTTCACCATCTTATTTAAGAAACCGCTGAGTGACCAGTGGATCGACGCTACAGTGAAAGGAAAAATTAACCTCGCTGATATCACCCGCTTTGTAAAACTTAATGCTGAAACCAGGTTAACCGGTAACCTGGATGCAGACGCTTCAGCCAAAGGAAATCTTTCCGTGATTTCCAAACAGCAGGCCGGTCCTTTTACCGCGAACGGTTATGTAAAAATGTCAAACCTGAATTATAGCTCTACCGATTTTCCGCAGCCCCTAAGGAATGGACAGATCCAGGTGATTTTTCAGAATCCCGACGGTCTTGCAGACCACACCTCAATCCAGGTTCCAGCCTCGAATATCGAAATCGGGAACAATCCGGTGGATTTCAGCATCAATCTGAAAACGCCGGTTTCAAATCCTGTTTTTGACGGTTGGCTGAAAGGAAAATTTGACCTGGCTGATGCGAAACAATTCACCAGCTTTCCGGTTGGTACAACTGTTTCGGGAACCCTATCAGGCGATGTAAAATTCTCAGGTAATAAACTGGCAGTTGACAAAAAAGACTTTGATAAAATCAGCAGCTCCGGAAATCTGGTATTAAATGCTATTCAATATCGCAGTTCAGATTATCCCGATGGACTGCAACTCAAGGACGCCGCCTTTAGTTTCAATCCGAAAAACATCACCTTAACGGCGGCACATGCTGAATACAAACACAGTCATTTTACAGCGAGTGGATCACTCGACAACGTGTTGGGATTTTTATTGAAGAACGAATCGTTGTCAGGAACCCTGGACCTCTATGCAGATCAGATCGACCTGAATACATTCATGTCCACTTCCCCTGCCAGTGCAAATCCTTCCAAAAATAAAACGCCGGTTACACCCTTCCTCGTGCCAAAAAACCTAAGCTTTCTGTTAAGGGCAAAGATTGATCAAATGCACTATGATAAAGTAGACTACAAAAATCTCGTCGGAGCGATTGCCATCAGCGACGAAACAGTTGCGCTGAAGGATGTCAGAATGGAAGCGTTGGACGGGCAGCTCACGGCCAGTGGTTTCTATTCCACTAAAAAAGACAAAAAAAATCCGGACATTTCATTTACCTACAATGTGAAA
>DATCAO010000359.1:0-2547 GCA_036512575.1 Puia sp. | reverse complement strand
TTCACTCTCCTCATTGAAAGTGGTAAGCAGTCTTTCAATTCTCTGAATTTCATTCACACCCGCGTCTATGCATCTGTTTGCCCATTCCTCGTTTTCGCCAACTACGCTTAGCTGAAAACGGTTCCCCATTAACTTTAAGCTACGGTCATATACTAAAGGAATGGACATGCCTATTGGTTTGTGTACATGGCGTTTCGGACTTCTATCGTAAAATTTTCCGGAGATTCGTCGGGTAATCCCTCCCAGGTCTGCAACACTTTACCTTCGGCATTTAGTAACAGAGTATATGGAAATTTTCCATGGGAATTATATTTGTCCGCCATCTCATCATTTAATTTCTGTTGTTCGGCCGAAAGTTGGTTTTTCTTATTCCGTGGGAAATCCGCATTAACCATAACCAATTCCGTATCTGCCATTTGTTTAAATACATCGGATTCAAAAATCTCAGAGCGCATTCGAATGCAGGGTCCGCACCAGTCGGAGCCGGAAAAATTCAACAGGATGTATTTGTGTTCCTTCCCCGCAATTTTTTCCGCGTCATCCAGATTATGGTACCAGTTTGGCAAAGGAATTAGGAAAACAGGCAGTAATAACAATAACTTTACATTCATTTTCAACACTTTGATTAATATAACCTGATTATTTTAAACGGGGGTACTCTGAATAGTATACGGTAATTATAACGATCGGTTGCCAGTTAAAATTATATGATAATGTGCTGGTTGTGGCTCCAGGTCGCTTAAAATGATCACAAAATTGCCCGACCCAACCTTTTTACGATTTTCTGCATCTATGATAGCAAAAGAATTAGATATTTCTGCCAAAGAACTTCAGGAACTCATCAATGGCTGCCTGGTCAAAAACAGATCCTGCCAGTATAAAATTTATACAATTTATGGTCCGGCCATGATGGCGCTTTGTTTACGGTACTCAAAAAACCGTGAAGAAGCTGAAGAAGTGCTACAGGATGGATTTCTCCAGTTATACCGATGCATTTCTCAGTTTAAAAATAAAGGGTCTTTTGAAGGATGGATTCGTAAAATTATGATTAACAGTGCGTTGCAGAGATTCAGGGGTAAAGCGAACCAATACAATCTGGTTTCACTTGTCGAAGAACAATTTTTTCCGGATACGGGGAGCAGCTTAATGGACAGATTGGGGGAAAAGGAATTGATCAGGCTGATTCAAATGCTGCCCCCGGCAAGTCGAATGGTTTTTAATTTGTATGTATTTGAGGGCCTGAAACATCGTGAAATTGCTGCTTTGCTGAATATTACTGAAGGAACTTCCAAATCCAATTTATTTGACGCCAGGAGAATTTTACAAACCCATCTGATCCCGGAATTTAAAATGGTGTGATAGCATGAAGACGGAAGACCAGCAAAATAATCAGGTTGACAAAATATTCCGGGATGGCCTGCATTTCCATAAGGATCAGCCTTCAAAAGTCCTTTGGACAAAAATCAGGACAAATCTGGACAAAGACGACCGGTTAATCTATTTAAACAGAAAACGCCGGAGCCTGTTAATAATTTCAGGACTGTTTTTGATTATGATGGGTTTGGGAGTTATTTATACAAGAACTACCTATATCCATTCCCACTACGCCCAGGAGAAAAAAGTAAAACCATCTTTCAAAAAACGGATTGACCCATCGACCGGAATACAGGAATTCATCAGTAAGCCTCACGCCAACAATCAGCTTCTAATCATCAAAAATGCCAAACAGGATAACAATTCATTAACCAGATATAGAATCCCGTTACCAGGGAATTTGCCGGATTCTGAATTGAATTCGTCTTCGGATAAGACCGGATATTCCCAAAACTTCAAAACCATTCAAACACCCGAAACAAAATTTGATATCATCCAATCGGATCGAATCAATTTCATCCCCCAAAGGATCTCTTCCGAAGATATACTCATCAAACACGATAGCAAAAGTTCATTAAACAAACTATCCATAACCGCATTTTTCTCGCAGGAGTTTGCAGGATATAATCTCTCTGATGATGATGCAACCGCTGCAGATGGACGAGAAATTGAGAAAAGGGAAAGAAATGCATTTTCGGCTTCCATGGGTGTGTATTTGAACTACAGGATAAATCGAAAGTGGGTGATCCAGAGCGGTCTTAGTTACTCCTGGTCCACCAGCAATATCGATTCCGCCAAATCGTTCGCTGTATTGGATAACTCGGGAAATGTGCAGTTTAAAATGAACACCATTACCGGATATGGATACCTGCAATATCCACCAACAATACCAACAATACCAACAAGCGTGGGGGACAGTGTCTTGACAGATAAAGCTTTTTCCCGAATTCATTATCTAACCCTGCCTGTTCTGATTTCTTACAGATTCCCTTTCAAAAGATTCAGCTTACTCGTAGGTGCCGGGGTTAGTTTCAACCTGCTAACCAGTGCTACTTTAGAGACTAAAATCTATGGACCCAACTTAAGGGAACTTGAAACGGTGATTCCGATAAAAGGAGTCAGGAACTTCAATTATGGAATCATTTTGAAGGCAGATCTGGAATATCATATCAA
>DATCAO010000358.1:0-2328 GCA_036512575.1 Puia sp. | reverse complement strand
CTACCGGTGGCTTATTTGCCGGCGGCGGAATGGCGGGACCACCATGCTGGACGGCGCCAATATCATTTGCACCAATTCTTGGATTGTGGTAATAATCATCCTGCACCAGGTTTAACGTGAGGCCCATTCCCAAAACGGGGCTGTTGGCAAAAGGAACACAAGTAACGGGATCTATGACGCCATCTGGTTTGGTGAAGTACATATTATTGGAGGAATCTGATTTCCACGAACCATTGGATTGATTTGCGGTTATGGGTGGTTTCCCATTAGTTTGCAGGTTGAAGCCCAGGTTGTTCCTCACCTGGCAGACCCAGGGTGATGGATAATCTCCGACGACAGCGACGGATGACCAGTACCCGATATGCTCTTCTTTGTTTCCTACCGTATTATTAAATATAAAACAGTTGGCTCCGGTTATGTATTGTATAAATTGAGTCTGGTCAATCTTAGTATCCAATGATCCATATTGTGCAGTGTTCAGATCAATATTATTATAGTAGTAAGTGTTTCCGGGAACTTTCAGTCCCAGATCCCAGATTCGCGCTATATATCCGCGCCCCCCAATTCTGTAAATATTATGAATACTTCCGTTGCCATATATTTGGAAGATGCCTACATCACCCCCCTGGGTTATGACCCCTTTATAGGTTTCTATCCAGTCATGCGCGTCAATCCTGAATATTACTCCGCCCACTTCTAAACCGTTTCCCAGCGTACTGTCAACTTTTATGCGGCTGAGAACAATACTGTCCATATAACAGCCCCGGTCTTTTGCATCTCCGTATGATCCCCGCAGGACGATACCCGAACTGAAAAGGGTCAGGCTGTCGAATGTGCACATATATAACTTTAGCGTGGATGTATCCCCGCTATATACGTTATTATCATTAGCATCATTTGTAATGCCTGTACAATACATGAAAGAAATATATTTTTCCGTACACCGCCTTGAGTTACCTACCCACCGGATGGATGTGCCCTTTACATTTCTGAACTGAAATCCGGAGAACACACATTCCACCAGTGTATTCAATGTAACCTGTCCGTTGAAAACTACAGCGCTGCCATTATTGGTAATTGTTATTCCTTTCAGATTGCTGAAGGAAGCACCTGAATATTGTCCCGATGTGATGGCCAGTGAATCTCCCGGATTCAGACCAGTCATACCAGCAAGGGTTATGAATCCTGAACCTCCACCGATGACAACTGTTTTTGCCTGTATAGAATTGATGCTGAACACCAGGAGAAAAATGGATAATAAGCAGTAACGGGAAGACAGAGCTCTCCCTAATTGAAGTAAAAAGCCTTCCATAGTATTGGATATTTCGGTTTATCAACGGGCCGGAAAAAGGAATGACCCTTAAGAAGAAACAAATTTCCTGCCAAAACCTTCCTTGTGGAAAATCACTTCACGAAGCTGTAATTGTAATTTATTTTAACAACCAATTGCTTTTTTTTATCATAACAGGTCTCGCTGGATTTTAATCCATTCTCTGCATACTGATATATCCATTTTTGGTAATCTGTAGAGGCCGGAGGAACGAAGAGCATCGAAGAAATACGATCGGAATTATACTCGAAAACGTAGTCTGGGAGCAGTCTTCCGGCTTTTTGATTGTACCGCACAATATCTGTGAGCCTTCCGTCGTTGTCGTAATAATAGTATATGGAGGGAAGTGATTGTCCGTTGCGGACAGATTTTTCTTCAACGATATTTCCTTTCTCGTCTTTAATCAGATTCACAATGGTGGTATCTGCCTCACCCTTGATCTTGATCATCATTTTCAATTGATCTCTTTCATATACCCACAAGTGTTTTTCCGTTGCGCCAACCTGGTTATCTGTTTCAATAGATGAATTGAGCAGGCTGGTAATCTGTCCCGCATCATTATATGTATAGTCTGTAATGCTTTTGTAAGTGTCGCTGGTATCGGTGGTTCTGACCAGCCTTCCGTTGCGGTCATAATTGGCGATCAGGGAAGATGCCGGCATATTGGCCGATTTGGTATACGTGGTGATGGTGCCATAATCAGCAGAAAATGTTTGCGTGCAGCTGAATCCTTCCGTGGGTTCATTATTGGCATCCAGGCTCAGTATATCGGCTTCTTTCACTTTACGGTCGTGAAATAACTTCCAGTTCGCCTGGTTCTGCCGGGTGAGCACGATATCCTTAAAATAGTATTGGGATCTGGCTGTGAACAGGGTCAGCAGGAAAACTATCAACAGGGGAATCCGGACGCGCATGGTGCCTATTATTTAAAAACTGTTTTCAAAACGGAAAAAAGCTGTGTTAATTATTGCGAGTATCTTTATTTTTAATTAAAATAC
>DATCAO010000357.1:0-6059 GCA_036512575.1 Puia sp. | reverse complement strand
GGTCGGTTCCAGTTCAGTAACTTTTATTTTGAAATTTGCCCCTCCCCTGATCCAGTTATACAATATGGTCATTTCCTGTTCGGTCAGCTGCGGTTTGTTTTCCGGCGGCATGTGCTTTTTTTCTTCCAGCGGCAAATGTATTCGTTGTAAGATCAGACTCAGGTTCGCGTCTGTCGTATCCCACAAAAGACCAGTTTTACCACCCCGGCGAAGCAGCTGAGGGGTTTCCATAATGAGTTCTCCTTTCGCTTTTGCACTGTTATGACAACTCATACACCTGGATTCCAGAATGGGTTTCACCATATCGGTAAAGACAACAGCATCGGCAAGTGCAGGTTTTTTCTGTACTTTTTCCTTCAACACAGGAGCAAGCAAATAATTGTCGCCATGTGTAATACTGGCTCCCAGGTCACCGGCGATGGTCAGGACTGCAATACTCAGCAGACTCACTAGCGCCAGACTGATTTTTCTTTTTTCCAGCTCCCCGTAAAATATATACCAGGCAAAAGTGATTAGGGATACCAGCGCGCCGCTCCATTTATGCCAAACCAGTGAATCTGCATTGTAACCGGGTTCCCTTGAAAGAAATATACCCATCAGTGCAGTGAGCGCAGAAGTGAAAGCCGTCATCAATAATAACCATTTCCCGATATTTTCATATAGCTGGGAAGAATGAAAGGGCTGCCTGGGCACCAGCCATATCCAGATGATAAATAACGCAAACAATACAATGGGGAAATGGAGGAATAACGGATGCGCCCGGCCCGCCACCTGCAGCAGGGAGGGAACAGTGATCCTGTCATAAAATAGTAGGAAAAAACAAAGAAGGCTATTTGCAGCAACCGTTGTGCTGAAGAAAATACTTTTCCAGTTAACCATCTGCTTTTTTTATACTACCGGCTCCAGCTTATACGGATACACATGGCCCGAATTCCACTGGGCAACATACATGTTTTGTTCATCATCAATACAAACGTCATGGGGATATTGAAATACTTTCACAGTCTGGTGCATTTCTTCCGGTTTATTTCCGGAATATACAGGATCATTTCCAGCGAGGTTCGATACCACTTTGAAATCCTTATCCAGGATCGTTACGAAACCAGATTGTTGGTTCAGACTGGAACTGCTTTGCAAAACTGCACTATACAGGTAGTCGCCATTGATCACCGGGCGACAAACCCAGGCACCCGGAAGCGGTATCATGTTAATATATTTTCCATCCATCGTAAAACGCTTGAAAGCATTTTGCTGCCGCGAGGTAACAATAAGTGTCGGGTTATTTTTTTCCCTGTGATCAACACAAATGCCGTGTGCATTCAAAAGGTTTTCTTCCTTATCCCCCCGCCCGCCGAAATAACGGATGTAGTTTCCTTTGTAATCATACTGGATAATAAAATCCTTTCCATACCCATCTGCCACGTAAATGTCTCCATTTGCCGCAATCGCTGTTTCCGTAGGAATGTATTCCTCCGGTTTCGCATATTGTCCTGTTTCTTTTGGATAGTCCAAAACCATCAGCACGCGTCCATCCAGGGTTGTTTTAATGACCTGGTGCCGGTTATTATCGCAAATGAACAAAACTTCAAGTCCGTTTTCATCAAACAGGGTGAGTCCGTGCGCGCCGGGATATTCATGCCCCCAGGTATTTACGAGTTTGCCTTTTTTGTCGTAGAAGATGACGTTGTTCTTCGTCTCATTGGTTAACAGGATGATCCGGCCACTCCGGTCCTGCACCATCTCATGACAATCCTTTACAGGATACTTCGTTACATCCAGCTGGCTCCAGGCCGTGTTTATTTTATAGCGCTTGTTGTTTTGGCCCAGGATGATATCTTCTTTTTTTGCTGCACTTATTAAAGAAGGAAGATAGAGCAGGCCCGGCGTTGCCAATGATGTTTGCCGGATAAATTTTCTGCGGTCCATTTTTAATATTTATTAAATGAATTAAGCAATCAACCCGTTCACCACCTTGCCCGCCACATCGGTAAGCCGGTAACGCCGCCCCTGGTGTTTGAAAGTTAGTTTTTCATGATCCAGTCCCATCAGGTATAATACCGTGGCATGAAAATCGTGTACATGCACGGGATTTTTTGTGATATTATAACCGAAATCATCGGTTTCCCCATACACACCGGGTCTTATACCGCCTCCCGCCATCCAGATGGTAAAACAACGCGGATGATGATCACGACCGTAATTTTCCTTGGTAAGCGCTCCCTGGCAATAATTGGTTCTTCCGAATTCTCCACCCCAGATCACTAAGGTTTCATCGAGCAAACCCCTTTGTTTCAGATCGGTGATCAGTGCAGCAGATGCCTGATCCGCATCCTTGCACTGGCCCTTGATTTCGAAGGGCAGGTTGCCATGACCATCCCATCCCTGGTGATACAATTGAACAAATCGCACGCCGCTTTCGGATAGTTTTCTGGCCAACAGACAATTCGCGGCGAATGTGCCCGGCACCAGACATTCAGGTCCATACAGCTTAACCGTGTCTTCCGGTTCTTTCGACATGTCCGTAATTTCCGGAACTACGGTTTGCATGCGGTAGGCCATTTCATATTGCTGGATCTTGGTGCTGATTTCAGGATCCCCGAATTCTTTCAGCGACAAATCATTCAATTCTGCAATTTTATCTATCATTTTTCTTCTGTCCTGCCTACTCATGGATTCGGGATCATTCAGGTAAAGAACCGGGTTTTCGCCACTGCTGAATTGCACACCCTGGTAAATGGAATCCAGAAATCCATTCGACCACAATTTGGAATACACCCCCTGACCATTCCCCTTTCCTTTCGAAAGCAACACACAAAAAGAAGGCAGGTTTTTATTTTCACTTCCCAGTCCGTAACTGAGCCAGGATCCCATGCTGGGACGGTTTCCCTGCTGGGCTCCCGTCTGGAAGAATGTAAGTGCAGGATCATGATTAATCGCTTCAGTATACATACTCTTTACAAAGCATAAATCATCCACCACTTTTGATGTATAGGGTAAAAGTTCGCTTAGCCATGCCCGTGACTCACCGTATTGATCAAATTTAAATATGCTTCCTGCCAGAGGAAATTTTGCCTGATCGGCAGTCATGCCCGTCAAGCGCTGGCCCTGGCGAACGGATGCCGGAAGGTCTTCCCCCTGCATCTTCTGTAATAAAGGCTTATAATCAAACAGGTCCAATTGCGAAGGAGCCCCGTTCTGGAATAAATAAATTACCCGTTTGGCTCTGGGCGCAAAATGCGGCAAGCCGGCCATGGCTGTTTCTTCCGCATTGCTTTTAAACAAATCCGGTATCAGCAGAGACCCCAGGGCCACAGTTCCTAACCCCAGACTGACCCGGGATAAAAACCGCCGCCGATTGATTTGCAGTAATTGCTCGATAATTTCCTTACTCATGGTATACCCTTAGGTTTTTACAATGGTTTCTTCCAGATTGTACAGTATGTTGATCACTTTGATGAGCGCTGCTTCTTCATTCCCGTTTACCTTTTTATTCAAACCAAACTCACCGGTTTCAATCGTTTTTTGAGCGCTTAATTTTTTTTGCACAAACTCCTGTAATTGATCGTTGTAATAAGTTTCCAATGTTTTCAATTCCTTATCGGAAGGTTTACGGCAAACAATCAACCGGAAAGCTTTGGTAATTTTCTCTGCCGGGGTACTCTGTTCCATGGATAGCTTTTCCGATAGCACCCGGGATGCTTCCAGTACCGTCGGATCGTTCATCATGATCAATGCCTGTAATGGTGTATTCGTTTTTAATCTCCTCACTTCACACTGGTCCCGGTTGCTGGCATCAAACATAACCATCGAAGGCGGAGGTACGGTCAGTTTAATAAACGTATACATTCCACGCCTGTACAATGAATCGCCATGATCCTGTTTATAGGTTGCCAATACACCACGGCCCGAAGTAGCGCTTTCCCAAAGACCCTGCGGTTGGTATGGTTTCATACTCGGTCCGCCGATTGTTTTTACCAGCAACCCGCTGCTCGATAAAACAAGGTCCCTGATAAACTCAGCCTGGAGGCGGTTTCTGGGGCCTCTTGACAAATAGATATTTTCCGGATCCCTGCTTAATTTTTCCGGAGTTATTTTTGCAGATTGTTGGTATGTGGCAGACATTACGATTTGTTTCACCAGGCGTTTCATATCCCAGCCATGTTCCATAAAATCCGCGGCAAGCCAGTCGAGCAGCTCAGGATGTGTAGGCAATTCACCCTGCATCCCAAAATCACCGGAGCTTTTTACGATGCCCCTGCCGAAAATTTCCTGCCATAACTGGTTTACAAAAACCCGGGCGGTGAGCGGATTGTTTTTACTCACCGTCCATTCGGCGAGACCCAGGCGGTTGCGCGGATACCGGGTCGTATCAAATGTCATCACTGCAGGCAGGGCCGCCGGTTGTACTTCCATTCCGGGTGCATCATAACGCCCCCGTTTTAACAAATAGGTTTTCCGGAGTGTATCGCGTTCTCCCATCACAGACACCATTAAGGTGGAGGTATCTTTTTGACGAATGAAAGATAAAATGTTTTTCCGGTCGTTGTTGTCTATGTAGAGAACGGGCATTTTAGCGGGTTTTGATACCCCCACATCACCTTCATATCCTATTTCTTTTGTATTATTAAAGAAGGCGAGCAAACTATAATAGTCTTTTTGTTTAAAGGGATCATATTTATGATCATGGCACTGTGCACATTCAATGGTCAGCCCCAGGATGCCTTTACCAAAAGTTTTTGTTTTGTCTATGAGGTATTCAATTCGGTATTCTTCCGGCACCACACCACCCTCTTCGGTGTATTTATGATTGCGGAAAAATCCGGTGGCTAATATTTGTTCCTTTGTGGCATTCGGCAACATGTCGCCCGCAATTTGCCAGGTCAGGAATTGATCGTAAGGCAGATTTTTATTAAATGCATGTATCACCCAGTCGCGCCATGGCCATTGCGTACGGATATTATCATCCTGGTAACCATAACTGTCGGCATAACGCGCAACATCCAGCCAGTGTACGGCCATCTTTTCACCATACTGTTCTGTTCCGATCAGCCGGTCCACCATTTTTTCGTAGGCATTTTCCTGGTTGTCGGCCAGGAACTGATCCATCATCTCAAGCGTCGGCGGCAATCCGGTAATGTCCAGGCAAACTCTTTTAAGCAGGCGTTCTTTATCGGCCGGTTCATTGGGAGATAGTCCTTCCTGTTCCATACGGTGCAGGATAAAATAATCTATCTCAGTTTTCGGCCAGGCCGTATTGCCGACAGCCGGAAGAGGCGCTTTAACAGGAATAGAAAAAGCCCAGTGCTTCTCATATTGTGCACCCTGCTCAATCCATTTTTTCAATGCTTTTTTTTCATAGTCGCTCAGCATGCCCAGGTGCGCGTCCGGAGGCGGCATCATATAGGTCAGGTCAGCAGAACTGATACGTTTATATACTTCAGACTGGTCCGGTTTGCCGGGCACCAGGGCAAAAGCTCCTTTGGTTATTTTAAGCGGCGCATATACACTATCGGGAATGTCTAACCGAAGATGTGCTTCCCGGTGGCTCGCGTCCGGTCCATGACATTTATAACATTTATCTGAAAGAATTGGCCGGACGTCAAAATTGTAACTTATTTTTTCAGGAAGGACGCGACCTGAGTCGGCACTGTGTCCGTGCCCGCAGGAATACAGGATTCCCATTGCCCCTGTGAAAAGGATTAATATGGCAAGCGTCTTAATCGTCATGACATGTAAATTTAATCAAATCAACGGGAAACCACGGTCAGCGTCTCCTTCAAACGGATATCCTTTGAAGAAGCGCCGATCATGATCCTGAAATCCCCCGGCTCCACCAGCCATTGCAGATTTTCATCCAGCATGGCTAGTGAGGACGGTTTAATGGTAAAAACAAGCTCTTTTTCCTGACCCGGTAATATATGAATCCGCTGAAAACCTTTTAAGTCCATGACGGGCCGGGCCACTGTTGACAGAAGGTCCCGGATATATAACTGCACTACTTCATCACCCGCTTCATTTCCTGTGTTTTTTATTGTACATCTTACCCTGGTTGAATCATG
>DATCAO010000356.1:0-3253 GCA_036512575.1 Puia sp. | reverse complement strand
CACGTCCACACCCTGCCTGGAAATATTCTCTGCGTTTCCCCGGGCACGCAGGTTAGCGAGACCGGCGACCAGTAAAAAAACGGCAATACAGATCAGAATAAATTTTAACCGGAAATTTCTGGCAGAAAAAGATTTAATCAGTTGGGATACCAATGCCGGGTCGCCAATGCGTGCGCTTAGTTTTTTCTTCCAGTCGGTCAGCCGATAGAAAAGCAAACCGAGTAAGGGGATCAGTAGTAATCCAATAAAATATTCAGGGTGCTGAAATTGCATATTCGATGGAAGATATCCGGTCGCAAGATAACAAAGACGGCCGGTGTGGTTTATTTCTTTCCGTTAAAAAATCCCAAATGGACGAGAATGTCCCTGAGTATTTTTAATCTCGCCTTAACCACCCGGTCTTCCTGAGGCGATTCGATATTCAGCACGAAAAAATAAGGATGCCTGTTTTCTTCGATCCAGCCTACAATCCAACCCAATTCATGGCCATTTTCCAGGATGCCGAAGCCTGTTTTATAATAGAGTTTATAGTTGGAATTCTGTTCCCGGAGCATAACAGACTGTACGATATCCTGCGTTCTTTTGAAAAAAGGAAGCTGGTCGAAATATAATTTTTTAACCAGGCCAAGTTCTTCATCCGGTTTTATTTTGAGATGGTTATTGAGCCAGAAAGAGTCGATCGGACCACTGATATTGCGATTTCCATATCCCAGGCTGTCGATCCACCGTTTCATCGTGTCACGGCCGATGCGCCTTGCCAGTTCCTGATACCAGGGCACTGCCGAAACAGCAAATGCTTCTTTCATGGTCAGGTCCTTGTTCCAGTCTTCGTTCCACCTTTTAACTCCATCCCATTTGATCACCATGTTCTCATCAGTGATGATGCCCGTCTGCAGGCCGATCAGTGAATTCACGATTTTGAATGTGGAAGCCGGTGTGTAAGCACTGTCCCGGTAACGCGGAAGGTTGTAGATGATGAAGTTGTTTTCTCCATTGTCGAAGAGTCCGAAACAACCTGTTACGCCCGCGGAATCAAAATAAGTTTTGAGGTCTTCGTTTTCTGTCACATTATTATTTCTGCATCCCGACAAAACAACTACCAGCAATGCAGGGATCAAAATACGGTACATAGAAAATTTTTGCAAAAATAAGCCGCGCCGGACTAACAGGATATGGTTATATTTAAAGAGCGAAAACTATGCTGACCAAGAGCGATATTGAAAAATATTTTATAGCGGAAAAACAGGAGAGCCTGGTTTTCCTCGTCATCGGTATTGCTGCTGTCGTACTGGCCCTGATCCTCTATTTTATGGTGAAAACGCAGGTCTGCCGCGGTTTGGCCGTGCCGCTGCTTGTCCTGGGTCTCATGCAGGCTGTTGCAGGATACTCGGTATTTGTTAAAAGTGACGACCAGCGGGTCAGCCAGGTATATGCTTATGATATGAATCCCGATCAGCTGAAAACTACTGAACTGACGCGCATGCGCAAAGTGAAAACCAATTTCATCCTGTACCGCTGGATCGAGATTGGTTTAATAATAACAGGCATCATATTGATCATCTGGTTCAGGGGTGAATCAGGAAAGATGTTCTGGTTCGGGTTCGGGATCAGTTTAACCCTGATGGCAGCGGAACTATTTATAGCAGATTTTATCGCTGAGAAACGTGCGGTTTATTTTACTTCCCTACTGGAGGAATTCAATAAAAAAGCATAAGGCTTAAGGCATAAGGCTTAAAGCTTAATGCATAAGGCTTAAAGCTTTTTCAGTTTTATACTTCATCCTGCAAATGCAATATCCGGCCTTAAGCTTTCTGCCTTAAGCCTTAAGCCTTCCAGAATGATTTCTATTTCTTCAAGACTTCCTTTCTGCACGAGCTGGTTACGGGTTTCCTTGATATAGGGGATACCCTTAAGATAATTACTGTAGTGGCGACGCATTTCCAGGATGCCGAGAACCGGGCCCTTCCATTCGAGGGACCGGTACAGATGCTGCCGGATCACATCGATGCGTTCATCCAGTGAGGGAGGATCCAGGTGTTCGCCGGTGTCCAGAAAATGTTTGATCTCCTGAAATATCCAGGGATACCCGATGGCGGCACGGCCAATCATAATGCCATCCACGCCATACCTGTTTTTATATTGAAGTGCTTTTTCCGGGCTGTCCACATCCCCGTTGCCAAAAATGGGAATATGGATGCGCGGATTATTTTTTACACATGCGATCAGCGACCAGTCTGCCTCTCCTTTATACAACTGCGAGCGGGTACGGCCATGGATCGTGAGTGCACCGATGCCTTCATCCTGTAACCGCTCCGCAACGTCCTCAATATTTTTCGAATCATCATCCCAGCCCAGTCGCGTTTTTACGGTCACCGGAAGTTTGGTGGATTTAATCACAGCCCTCGTCAGCCGAACCATGGCGGGAACATCTTTGAGCACGGCGGCACCAGCGCCCTTGCACACTACTTTTTTCACCGGACATCCAAAATTGATATCGACCAGATCAGGATTAGTAGTTTCGACGATGCGGGCACTGAGTGACATGGCTTCTTCATCGCCTCCGAAAATCTGGATGCCGAAAGGTCGCTCATATTCAAAAAAATCGAGTTTCTGCCTGCTCTTCATGGCATCCCGGATCAGGCCTTCCGAAGAAATGAATTCGCTGTACATCAGATCGGCCCCGTATTTCTTGCAGACATAACGGAACGGTGGATCACTCACGTCTTCCATAGGCGCAAGCAGCAGGGGAAAATCCGGCAGACTGATATGTTCTCCGATTTGAATCGACATCTGATCAAGGGAATCCGGTGAATGAGGACCCCTATTGTAATTGGAAGCGGGATGCTTAATTTCGCCAAACTTCCCGGCGCAAATATACTCATTAAAACTGTAGCCGGCAGGCCTTTACATGCAATCTTATCTACGGACTAAACCTGCCTGGATGCAGCTGATGATTTTCGGTGGGCTCACCCTGGGACTATTCTTAATCTCCTCATTAATCGGTACCAGTATCGTGGCCCGCATCAATCATATCAATGTCATGCAGCTTACAGCGATGGGGGCTGAAGATCTTGGGCGCCCGGAAATGGCAGGCCTGCTAAAAGGATTAATGGTCGTTCAGTTCTTCGGACTATTCTTATTGCCGCCGTTGATATTTGCCTACCTGGCCGATCCGCGCCCGCTGGCTTTTGCCGGATTGAAAACACCACAGAAAAAATCATTTCTTCTGATGGGCGTGATCGTTATGGCGGCT
>DATCAO010000355.1:0-3564 GCA_036512575.1 Puia sp. | reverse complement strand
ATCAAAAATAAAGTGGCCGGCATGAACATTCCTGCTATAAAGATTCATAACCTGGCATTTCAATATCCTAAGCAGGAAGGTGTTTGTTTCAAAAATTTTAATCTCGAAATCGGAGCAGGAGAAAGATTCGGATTATTTGGTCCGAATGGAGCAGGCAAGACAACCCTGATGAACCTGATGACGGGCCTGTTGAAAGATTCTGCAGGTAGCATACGTCTGCTTGGTCATGAAATAAAGGATCATCCCAAATCTATCAATAACATTTTCGGATTTGTGCCCCAGGATTTATCTTTTTATCCTGAACTGTCAGCGCGTAAGAATCTGGCTTTTTACGGAACCTGGTATGGACTCAGCCGGAAAGAAATAAAAATCAGAACTGAAGAGTTACTGGAAGTGCTGGGTTTATCATCGATAGGAGACCGCATATTGCGGAATTTTTCTGGGGGTATGAAACGCCGGGTCAACCTGGCTATCGGCATAATGCATAAACCTAAAGTATTATTTCTCGATGAACCGACCGTAGGTGTGGATGTGCAATCCCGATACGCTATCATCCATTTTCTCAAAAAGCAGAATGAATCCGGAACCACGCTGATTTATACTTCCCATCAACTGGAAGAAGCTGCCGAACTTTGTAATAAAATAGCATTGATCGATAACGGTAAAATTATAGGTCACGATAGTTTGAATAATCTACTTCAGAAGCATGGGCACGAAGGGATAGAAGAATTATTCCTTGCATTGACGGGCAAAAGATTCAGAGACTGATGCGGATATTAAAAGTAACCATCATTAAGGATTTGAAAATCCTCCTGCGCGACCGGGAGAAAAATTTAATTTGAACATCAATGGAAACAGCTGAGTTAAAGCGACAGTTAAAGGAGCAGATCATTCATTTCCTGAACCTCACGTCGGTGAAACCGGAAGACATTAAAGACGATGAGCCTTTATTTGGTGTTGGGCTCGGGCTGGATTCCATTGACTCTATCGAATTGATTGTATTAATATCCCGAGAATACGGAATCAATATCCAGGATCCAAAAGAAGGCAGGAAAATCATGACCGATATCAACACCTTGGTGGGCTATATAGAAAAAAACAGAACCAAGTAAACAATGTCATTTGAGCAGAATCTTTATAACAGGCATAAGTCTGATCAGTTCGATTGGAGATTCTGTGTGCCGGCAAGCGATGAAGAACAGCGGATTGTACCATACCTGTAATTAATAATTGAAACGTATGAAATCACAAAATTTGCCAGGGATTTCCGTCAGTCTGACTTATCTAAACGGTAATAAACAAATCGTCTAGTTGCTGGCCAGATAGCGCTTATTATCTGCAACCACGCTTAGTTTTTATTTCACCAACTTAATGATCGACGACAAATGAGATGAAAATCGGGATTTCTTCCGGAATGGTTAAGACCAGACACGATTAATTTTCGGGTAACAGCAGAAACCGTATGTCGAAAATCATTAGCATGTCCTAGAGATCTTCTCGTCTATATATTTTATCTTTAATAGCGCAAGCTTCTTATATTATTTTTAAAACTCATAAAAAAAGTATAATTCTTTACTTTATGCATAAAGAATATGATGTTGTTATCCTGGGCGGCGGTCTTGCTGGACTTACGCTTTCATTACAGCTAAAAAATGCAAAGCCCGACTTATCCATTCTTATACTGGAAAGGAGGGAAACTGAGGCTAAAGCTGCTGCGCATAAAGTTGGTGAGTCAACCGTTGAACTCGGGACTCATTATTTAAGAGAAGTATTAAACCTTAAATGTTATTTAGAGGAACATGAACTTCCCAAACATGGCCTGCGCTTTTTCTTTAAATCACATACTAAGGATGATATAACAAGCCGTGTTGAATTAGGTCCGCGTTTAAGGTTGACCGTGCCCAGTCATCAACTGGACAGGGGAACACTGGAAAATTATATGATGCGATTAACTCAGGAAAAAGGAACAGAAATATTACTTGGCGCAAAAGTATCCAATGTTGATATTTCCGCTGATTCAAGCCACGAGATTTCCTATTTCAAGGCAGGCGAAGTGGTTAAGGTCAATTGCCGTTGGGTAGCTGATGCATCGGGTCGGGCCAGTATAATGAAACGGAAGTTGCAGTTTCAAAAACCAATGGAGCACCATTCCAACGCTGTATGGTGGCGACTCAAAGGAGTAGTCGATGTTGATACATGGACAGATAATAAAGAATGGCAATCTTTTCTTGAACCGGGCTTGAGATATTTAAGCACCGTACACTTTATGGATACGGGGTATTGGTTATGGGTAATTCCACTGGGGTCAAAAAACACCAGCATCGGAATTGTTGCAGATCCTGCTGTTCATCCATTCGAAACATTCAATACTTACGAAAAAGCAGTAGAATGGATGAAGCAAAATGAGCCATTGCCACATAAAATGCTTGAACCGCTGGGGCATGGTGAAGGCTTATTGGATTTTAAGATACTGAAACACTACGCTCATCATACAGAACGAATTTATTCAACGGATCGTTGGGGAGTTACCGGTGAATCAGGCGCCTTTTTAGATCCGCTTTATTCACCAGGAACAGATTTCATTGCTATGAATAATTCCTGGCTAAGCGATCTTATCCTTCGTGAAATTGCGGGCGAAAATATTACTGCACGGGTTTCTATTTACGAACAATCTCACCTGGCAATAGTGGACAGCTGGATACCGGTTTATCAAAATAAATACCTGCTGATGGGAAATACCCAAATCATGGTGATAAAAATATTCTGGGACTGGGCAACTTATTGGGCGGTGCCGGCACATTTATTTGCCAACAAGGCATTTACCAACCTTCGGATTCTTAAAGATCTTTTTGCTGTACAGAACAGCCTGGGCAGGAAATTTGGCAAGTTGAATAAAATAATGCAGGACCTATTTCTGGAATGGCTACCATTTGATAACCAGATATTTTCCAACCGCTATATTGATCCATATGAACTGGCTGTTTTAAGAAAATTTCAGGAAGAAATAGAAATACAACGTGAACCAAGTGGAATGATCCTACAGATAGAAAAAAACATGAAAATACTGGAACAATTCGCCGTAGCGATCTTCAGACTCGTAAGTACCGAGGTTAATGGAACAGCCCCTGATATAAAAGTAAATCCTTATTCGATCAACCTTGGCAAAAAAGAAAATGCAATAGTGCTCGATACCGAAACTACTGCTGCAATTGATCCCGATCCATATATTACAAAAGATGTAGATGTGATGTGGTTTTATCCGAAATCAGCGATGCAGACTACATAATGATCAATCAAACTTTTCCAAGGTTTATTTCAGAAGCAATGCCATGACTGAAGTTTTACTAAGAATAGAACGGATTAAATCTGTTTTCCTGGATACGCAGATATTTTATTCTATGCATGATAACATTGATGCATTGATCGGGTACCTCGAAAATACAGAAACTGAATTTCGTTCAATAGCATATGAAAGCGCTTCGATGGCAATTGCATTGAAAGATCTTAAAAATAACGAGGGGCTGAATACCTGGCTTTTTTATAAAAATGGTCCTGCATTAGCTC
>DATCAO010000354.1:0-4408 GCA_036512575.1 Puia sp. | reverse complement strand
ATTCTGGCCAATGCATTACGAAGGGCTGGCAGGATTGCCACGGCGATATATGGATTATTCAGGATGGTCTTCTTTCAATCAGTTCGAAGGTCTTAACAGATTTATATCAACTGTTTCCATGGTAGTATTTGCCGTTCAACTGATGTTTGTCTTCAACTTTTTTTATTCCATTTTCAAAGGAAGAAAAGTAATTAGCAAAAACCCATGGCAGGCAAATACTTTGGAATGGACTACACCGATTCGCCCGGGTCATGGAAACTGGCCTGGAGAAATTCCGGAAGTTCACCGCTGGGCCTATGATTATGGCAAAGACGGTAAAGACTTCATCCTGCAAACAGAACCACTTGGAGCCGATGAACAGCACCATTAGTTCCGGGGATAAACCCTATCACCTGATGGAGCAGGAATCTATTAAACAATCCGGTTCATTCAAGCTTGCCGCGAAGTTGAAAGACTATATGCTGCTGGTGAAATTCAACCTGAGCTTTATGGTTGTTTTTTCAGCGGTGATCAGCTATTTGCTGGCGCCCCTCGTGAAAGTGTACGACTGGAAAGCCATTATTCTTTTGTCTGTCGGCGGCATGCTGGTAACGGGAAGCGCCAACGCATTGAACCAGGCGATGGAGAAAGAAACGGACGCCAAGATGAAGCGGACTGCCGGAAGACCCGTGGCATCCGGCAGGATGACGCCGGCGGAAGCGACGTCATTCGCCATTGTATGCGGACTGGCGGGCACCCTGCTGCTCTGGCATTTTAATTTCCTGACCGCAATCTTATCGCTGTTCAGTTTATTTTTTTACGCCTTTATATACACCCCTTTAAAAAAAGTCAGTTCAGTTTCCGTACTGGCGGGCGCGATTCCAGGTGCGATGCCCTGCTTAATTGGATGGGCAGCCGGCAACGACAGCCTGAGTGCCGGTGGCTGGATACTATTTGCAATACAGTTCTTTTGGCAGTTTCCGCATTTCTGGGCCATTGCCTGGATTGCGCATAAGGATTATAGTGCTGCCGGATTTAAATTATTACCCTCCGGTGAAGGGCAGACAAAATATTCAGCCATGCAGGCAGTTATATACTCGCTCCTGCTTTTGCCTGTGGGCGTGCTGCCTTACTTTAATGGCATGAGCGGGCTGGTGAGCCTGGGTGTGGTTGCTATTGCGAATATTTTCATGATCGGTCAGTGCGTACGTTTGCTAAAGGAAATGACGGTTCAGGCGGCAAGACGTGTGATGTTCAGCAGTTATATTTATTTACCGGTAGTATTACTGGCTTTGCTTTTGGACAAAGTGGTCAACTGAATTATTTAAGATGATTCCAGGTATAGAACTCAATCGTGTGGTTGATCAAAACAAAAAAATACATCCCCATAAATTTACTTTATGGGTGGGCATAGCCGCCATTATCATGATGTTTGCAGGACTAACCAGTGCTTACATTGTGAAGAGGGATCAGCCGGCCTGGACCAGTTTTGTGATGCCCGTTGCTTTTTATTATTCCCTGGCCGTGATCCTGATCAGCAGTGTAACCATGTTCCTGGCCGGGAAATCGTTTAAGGAGAGAAGGATGGTGCGATACCGGAAACTGGTTGGCGCCACAGCGATACTCGGAGTCGTTTTCATGTTATTGCAGTTCCTGGGATTCCGGCATCTATGGGTAACGGGAATAACGCTTCACGGGTCGGGAGCCGGTCAGTTCTTATATATTATTGCCGGGCTGCACGGACTTCACGTTTTTGGCGGCGTGATTGCCCTGCTAACCTTATGGTTACGCGCGGGGAATACCCGGATCCGCAGTTATAATATGGTTCCGGTGGAGGTGGTGAGCACATACTGGCATTTTGTGGATTTGTTATGGATTTACCTGTTCATTTTCTTTTTAATGGTGCAATAAATTATGCTTTTTGTTAGATAAATTTGTGAACCTGTTCAAAACAATCTCATGGCACATACAGTTCCCGTAGGTCAAAAATGGTGGAGTGGCGGTAAGAGCCCCTTCAATGTTGAATATGGAAAACTCATGATGTGGTATTTCCTGATGAGTGATGCCTTTACATTTGGTGCTTTCCTGATTTCCTACGGGTCCATCCGGTTTTCTTCCAGCTCCTGGCCCAATCCGAATGAGGTTTTCAAAAGCTTTCCGGTTTATGGTGAAATGACGGTGCCCCTGGCATTCGTGAGCCTGATGACTTTTATCCTGATCATGAGTTCGGTCACCATGGTAATGGCGGTTGGTGCGGGGCAGGTACACGACCGGAAAGCCGTAATGAAATGGATGTTCTTCACCATCCTGGGCGGTATTGCTTTTCTTAGCTGCCAGGCCTGGGAATGGACGCATCTCTATCATGAAGGAGCCTGGTGGGGCAGAAATCCGTTTTTGAATATTGACGGAACCCAGTCGACCACCAACTTTACCAACTATTTTTTTACAATAACGGGCTTTCATGGTTTTCATGTATTCTCCGGTGTAATCATCAATATCATCATGCTGATCAAAACCTGGCGTGGTGATTTTGAACGGACGGGTCACTACCTGATGATCGAAAAAGCCGGGTTATACTGGCATTTTGTGGACCTGGTATGGGTATTTGTGTTTACCTGTTTTTACCTGTTATAATATTAAATGATTCAGCATATGAATTCAGCAGAAGCCGGTTTACCAAAAGAGAAAAGCACATTCAATACGAAGGCGGTATGGAAAACGTTTTGGATACTGCTTTGCATTACAGTTGTTGAGCTGATCATTGCGATCATTTACTTTGAAACGGGTTTTATAAATAAACATCTCCTGAATGGCGTCTTCATCGTCATGACGCTGGCCAAGGCATTTTTTATCGTAGCCGAATTCATGCATCTGGGACATGAAATACGCAACCTCATCATGTCGATTGCCATTCCGGCCTGTCTGTTCATCTGGTTTCTCATCGCGTTTGTCTGGGACGGCAATTCTTACCATACTCTGCGCATGCGCTATGACAAGTACTATAATGAGCAGAGCCGCACAAAAGTTCAGAAAACAGAAAACAGGGAGGAAGGGAAGAAACCAGGCAAAGAGTAACAGGAAAGTGTGGGAGTATGGGAGTATGAGAGTAGCAATTGACAATTAACAATTAACCATTGCACCGCAGTGGTTTTTTTATCTTAACTAAATAATGTGAGTAAGAAAGCGTTAACGGCGGTTTTGCTGGCTGTGATGGTTCCGCTGATTTGTTACCTGCTGGTAAAAAAAGCGAGTGACAATGCCATCGGGATGCCCCGGCGGTTTTTTTATGACAGCGTTACGACGGTTATGCGCGATGGTAAAGCCATAACCGATACCCTTTGGCATTCTGTTGAAAATTTTTCTTTTCAGAACCAACTGGGGAAAACGGTTTCCTTACGCGACCTGCCCGGGAAAGTGATTGTGGCTGATTTCTTTTTTACCCGTTGTCCTTCCATCTGTCCCAAACTGACGGTCAACATCAGGAAATTACAGGACGCGTTGTCGACCAAGGATCAATTCAAACAATTGAACCCGGCAACCATTCAATTCCTTTCATTTAGCGTGGATCCAGACCGGGACTCCGTTCCGGCATTAAGATCTTACGGAGATCATTATGGAATTAACCCGGACCTTTGGTGGCTGCTTACCGGACCAAAAAAACAGATTTATGATTTTTCTCTTAATGAATTAAAACTGGGTCAGGCCGACGGAGAAGGCATTGATTCCAATTTCATCCATACCCAGAAACTCGTATTGCTCGATAAAGAGCACGTAGTGAGGGGTTATTATAACGGATTGGACAGTGTGGACCTTGCCAAGCTGGCCAATGATATGGTTTTTATCATGCTGGAGAAGGATAAACATTATGTTTCCCCGGTGCTGGAGCTGAAGCCACTGCTGCCCATCATCATTTTTATCCTGCTGGCGACAGCGGGGGTGGTGATTTTTTTATCGAGAAAACCGCGGATAGCGAACGTGTAATTATTAATTGTTAGTTGTTAATTGTTAACGTTGAATTTTGACTTCGATAATAAATAACTATTAATTAATCATTGGGAAAAGTAAATATGCATGAAAGAGAAAAACCTGACGGTCCCCATTACTATTGTCTCTGTCGCCATTCCCCTGGCTGTGGCATTTCTTATTCTGGGTCCTGCAGCGAAAATCAACCTGGGATTTAGTACCGGCAATCTTCCCTTGTTTCACGCCATCCTCAATTCGACGACAGCGATTTTGCTGCTGGCCAGTTTGTATTTTATTAAGAATCACAGGATTCGCGCGCACCGGGCAGCCAACCTGACCGCGGTGGTGCTCAGTTCAATATTTTTGATATCTTATGTGATTTATCACAGCACGAATCCTTCCGTCAAATTTGGCGACCTGAATCATGACGGTATTTTGAGTGCAGATGAAAAATTACGTGCCGGGA
>DATCAO010000353.1:0-5841 GCA_036512575.1 Puia sp. | reverse complement strand
AACCCTCCAATACTATCACTCACACAACCCGTTCCCGCCTTTTTCCAGGATAAACTGGCAAAGGCCATTTTTTCTCCGGACAACTGACTCACCACCGTTCCGTGTATGGGTCTGATTTGTGCAGAGAGGCGGGTTGACAATAAAAGAAGACAAAGTACTATGAGGCTGTTTCTTCTCCGGGTACTGAGGCGAATCCAGAACAGGCGGTATAAATAGCTCTTTGGATTCATGGAATGTTGTTTACCTGATGAGGCTGCCAGTATAAATGTAGACCTGGAAGCAGGCGAACCCTAATCGGTTCCTGCCGGCTCAGCATGAACAGACCGCAGGTTCTGCCATTGGCATCGGTAAATCAAATCGGAAGCAGATTCCCTGCAAATAATGGGAACTATGGGCAGTGAATTAACAAATTATGCAAATCGGCGGTTCGGGGTATTGCACATTTTACTAAACTTTCACCTTGTCTGAGAATATGCCCAAACCAGCGCCGAAGCGCATTTTACTAAGCGTCCGGGAAACTAGTTGTGCACTCTTTTCAATTCCTACTCAGCACCAGTAGACCTTTCCTGTTTATCTTTCAACGCTTAATTCTTAAAATGGTGCGTTTAGGTTAGCTTATACGCCACCAGTTGGAAATTAAAGTTTCTTCCCACCACAGCAGTATAGTTTTCCCATCGGCATTCCTTTTCTTTCGAACGTACGCATGCGTAAGATCGTTCAGACAACTACAATGAATTGTACAAATAAAAACCGCCGTCTGATTGGCGGTCTAGCAATTTTTTTTGAATTTTCTGATGAACTGTATTATTCCGTTCTCAATGCCCTGACGGGGTTGGCCCTTGCTGACTTCCAGATCTCATGACTCACCGTTATGAGGGTAATCAGTAACAGTCCCAACAGGCTCAGGATGATGATTATCGGGCTCACTGAAACGCGATAGACAAATCCCTGCAGCCATTTGTAAGCGACAAACCAGGCAACCGGTACGGCAACCAGGCTGGCAATCAGGAAAATCCGGATGAATACTGAAGCAAACAAAACCACCACCTGTTTATCACCGGCTCCAAGCACTTTCCGGATTCCTATTTCCTTGGTGCGCTGTTCTGCAGTATAGGTAGCCAGACTGAATACGCCAAGGATGGTAATCAGAATGGCGAGTGTGGCAAATACTTTGGCCAGGGAGGATACCGTTCTTTCCGATAAATACATCCGGTTGAACTCGTCATTTACAAACCAATGATCAAACCCCGCACCCGGAAATGCAACCTTCCATTTTTTTTCTATATCTGCTATTTTTTCCTGGAATTTCCCAACGGGCAATTTTACATAAGTGATTTTGTCAATTTCATGAAGGCGCGGAATAAGCAGCAGGGGTTCGATGGGTTGGTGCATGGAACGAAATGGAAAATCCTTAACAATACCAATTACGCGGTAGGATCTGTTGTTGTCAAATTTGCTCGTCAGAGTGGAACCCATTATTTTGCTGATGGGTTGATTTAAAGCCTTTACTGCCGCTTCATTCATCAATACATTATTGCTGTCATTGATATTGCCCAGTTGAAAATCCCGGCCCGTAACAAATTCCAGGTGAAATGTTTTGGGAAAATCATATTCCACGTTTAGCTGATTCCATTGCAATTCCTTGTCACCCAATTCAGGAAATTTAACCCGGGCTCCGATAAACCCGAAATAATCAAGTCTTGGTAAATGATTGGCCATCGTCACGGCTTCAATCTGCGGATCCTGTAATACGGAACGTTTAAAAAATGCGAAACGGTCCTGCTGGGCTATCCCGCCAAAACGAATGGCCAGCAACTGGCTGCCCTGTTCATTCAGTTTGGTTGTTTTCAGCTGATCCATCTGTTGTATGACAACGAATGTATAAATGATCAGCCCGAGCGCAACAGTATATTGTATCGTAACCAGGCTTTTGCGAAACAATTCAGCTGCTTTGCCCTTTATGAATTGTCCCTTCAGCACCCGAACAGGCTGGAAGCCGGATAAATAAAAAGCAGGATAAATACCGGATACAAAAGCCATAAATAAAACGATACCGGTAACGATCGCCACCATATAAGGATTCAGCAAAGCGTCCATCGTAAAAGACTTATGGGCCAGCTGGTTAAACGGATGAATAAAAATAAATACCAGCAATACCGAAAGGAGCAGCGCACAAAATACCATCAGAAAAGATTCCAGGAAAAACTGGAGCGCTATCTCATAGCGGTAACTTCCAAATGATTTCCGCAACCCGACCTCCTTTGCCCTTTTTACTGACCGGGCAGTCGCGAGGTTGGTATAATTAATACAGGCAATCACCATGATCATGATGGCGATGACGCTGAAGATGGTCAGGTACACTTTATCTCCGTGTGTATTGTTCTCCCATTGGTTTTTAGCATCGAAATGAAGATCCGCCAGTTTGGTTGTAAAACCTTCAAATTTTGCTCCGCTGGCCCGGCTCCCTGAATCGGTCTGCAGTATCTGGTAGGCCAGTTTATTCAATATGGCATTAATGGGTTTGATATCAGCTCCGGGTTTCAACACCAGATACGTTTCAAAAAACTCGGTATGCTCGCCAAAATTGGGGGCTTCCATATATTCGGCAAAATGCTCGCCATGTATCGCGTGCATGGCATTGATATTTACTATGTAATTTGGTTTGAAATGGGAATTGGACGGATAGTCCTTGTAAATTCCGGTAACCATCACATCAATCTCCTTGCCCCGCGTCGCGAATGTGTGTTTTAGAGAAATAACCTTTCCCATGGGGTCCTCATCGCCGAAAATCCTGCGGGCTCCGGTCTCGCTCAGCAGGATGCTGTTGTAAGTTTCGAACATTTTCTCCCGGTTGCCCCGCAGCAAATCGTAATATAGTACTTTATCAAATCCCGGTTCGGCCCATTTGATCTCCTCGGTAAGGACAATTTTGTCCTTGGGTTTATAGTTCAGTGATGTGGGATAACCGATATCATCTATGCGGATGGCTTGAACTACTTCGCTTCGATTGTCTTTCAGGTAGCGCACAAAATAACCGGGAGCCACCGTATTGTCAAAACGCTGACCGTCTGGATTGATGAACGTACATCCCACACGATACGTGTCCTTGTAATACGGCTGCATGGCATCATACCGCAACTCGTCATTAACATATAAAAAAATAAGGATTGCACTCGCGAGACCGAGGGCCAGTCCGAAAATATTCAGCAGGGAAAAGAGTTTCTGGTTCTTAAAATTGCGGAAGGTAATCAGCAAATAATTCCGGAACATGGCTAAATTTTTAAGTGATTAAAACAATTTATACCAACGCCAAAAAAAATATACCGTGATTACCCGTGATTAGATTAATCAAGTTCTGAAAAAAAAGAAACGAACAAAAATGTATTGTGATAAACGGCCATTTTCACTGACCCAATTCCATGCATTTTGACTTTTACCCCTTGAAGGGGGAGCTTAACAGAGTATGGGAGTATGGGAGTATGGATAACTTTAAACAACAGACTCCCATACTCCCATACTCCCATACTTTCGTTATGGCGTACCTGCAGAAGACTTGCCCGCTTTCTTATCATCGTTATTGATACCCCGCTGATTCTTTTTAATATCACTGCTCAGCTTGCCGATTTTAATATTGAAACGCAGCGCAAAAGAACGATAGAAAATCTGGTTATAGGTTGACTGGTAAAAATCAGGTGTGCTAGTCGTTGACCTGAAAGTATAAAACTGGCTGTAGGGGTTGTTCGCCACCGCAGACAATGTGATTCGCTTATTCAGGAATGTTTTAGCAAACACATATGATGTATAAATATAGGCATTCGATTTCCCCTGCAGGAATATGTCCCCACTAAAATACCCGGCATCAAAGCCGATCCGAAAGCCCTTTCCGAATTTATACCCGGAATTCAAATAGATGTTGCCGGTATTTCCGTCATTCGTATAAAACTGACCGCTATAAGTGCCTTTTAGCCATACATGGGAGAGCTGACCGTTAATACTGATGTTGAGGTCTTTGACGCTGGAAATATTCACATTGATATTTAATCCCAGGTTTTTATTGCTGCCCAGATTTTCATATGTGGTTACGGTAACGGTATCACTGGCATTTCCGGAATTGGCCGCCTGCAGATGCGTGACCGTCTGAATGGAATTATTTGAAAAAGAATAACTGAGCCCGGCCGTTAATGAATTCTTCGCAAAAACGCTGTAGTTGAGTTCAAAACTGTGGTTGACTTCCGCCTGCAGATTGGGATTTCCCGTACTGATAAAATTGGGGTTGGAGGCATCTACAAAAGGATTCAGCTGGTAAATGCCCGGACGACTAATCCGGTCAGTATAACCCAGTGATATATTACTGCCTTTCAAATTATACTGAACGGATAAAGACGGTATGAAATTGTTATAATCCTGGTTTACTGTACTGGAGGAGGAAACAAAATCCGCGCGTACGGTAGTATGTTCCAACCGCAAACCCGCCTTGGCATTCCACTTATCCCATTTACCGGAATAAGAATTGTAGACACTGTAAATATCCTGGTTATAATTAAAATCGTTGGTCTGGTTGGGAATGATTTCATAATTCTTGGTGATCGAATCGTAATTGCTGGTTTCGAAATTGCTGAAATTATTCCTGAGAATGGTCTTTGCCCCGGCCTCCAGGTTCACGGTCTTAAAAGGATGCACATAGTCCACCTGGATCGTGTGTTCTTTATTTCCCGCATGATTATATTGAATATAGTCGGGCAGATAAAAATTAAATGTATCGGAGATGGTGTTACTGATATTTTGGGTATTGGGAGAATAGCTGTATTTATAGGATAAGGTCAACAACCGGTTTTTGTCTTTCTTAAATCCCAGCTGGTAGTTGAGCGACGCATCCATGCCCCCGAAATCATTGCTGGCATCACTCATCAGCCGATAGGTCTGGAAAAGGGTGTTACTACCGTCATAAGCATTTGAAAGCTGGTTACCATCCTGGCTGTAGTTTCCGGAATAAAATTCAAAGGAACCGGTCAGCAGATTCAGGCTGTCTATTTCAAAACTCAATTCAGCATTGCCGTAGGTATTATGCGCCGAAACGGTATTGGTACCCTGTTGGTAAATGTTGGAACTGTCGGAGAAAAAATTCTGCTGTCCGCCGATACCATTGGTCTGCTGATGACGCACGTTATAACCCACATATCCTGAAAAACCGAATTTTCCTTTCTTATATGTACCGTTCAGGTTGATGCCGGGCCCCCAAACCGTATTCAAACGGCCATTCACACCAATATTATATCCCTCATCTATTTTCTTTTTTGTAATAATATTTATGATACCGGCCAGTCCTTCCGCGTCGTATTTTGCCGGTGGCGTTGTAATCACTTCAATCCTTTCGATATTGGTCGCGGACATCGAACGCAACACATCTGAAGGATTCTTGGCCATAAGTGCCGATTCCTTTCCGTTAATAAGAATTTTATAATTGGACTTCCCCTTGAGTTTGATATTGTCATTTCCATCCACAGAAAGCAACGGCACTTTACGCATCATGTCCAGGACACTCAGCACAGGTGTTTCAGGGTCTGCAGCCACATCATAACTGATACCATCCAGGTCCCTTTTGATGAGTGGCTTTACTGCGACCACCGTCACTTCCGTCATTTGCTTGCCGGATGGTTTCAAAGAGATCGTTCCCAGGTCGGCTGAATGACCCCGGCTGATGGAAATGGTTTTATTGTCAAAACCTGTAAAGGCCAGGACCAGCTGATATTCCATACTGTCAACGAAAGACACCTCAAAACTGCCATCATCATTTGCAATGAAATTTTTCGCGGGCGCTTTGGTTTTTGCATTTTGCAGCAG
>DATCAO010000352.1:0-2488 GCA_036512575.1 Puia sp. | reverse complement strand
CCTGTTGAAATATCCAGGAAAGCAATTCCATGCACTGTGTCTCCAAAATGTATTGATGCCAGGAAGTTATTACTGCTGTGTTCCAGCAGCTTGTCCTGCGTGGCCGTGCCGGGCGTGACCATCTCCGTAACGCCTCGTTTTACAATTCCCTTAGCGAGTTTGGGATCTTCCAGCTGGTCGCAAATGGCTACGCGGAAACCTCCTTTTACCAGTTTGTGGAGGTAAGTATCCAGGGCGTGGTGTGGAAACCCGGCCAGCTCGCTGGAAGAAGCAGATCCGTTATTCCTTTTGGTTAATGTAATGCCCAGGATCCTGGATGCATGGATGGCATCTTCTCCAAAAGTCTCATAAAAATCACCGACCCGGAACAAAAGAATGGCGTCGGGATATTTTTGTTTTATCGCGCTGTGTTGCTGCATCAGTGGAGTATCAGCTGAAAGTTTCGGCATGGGGAGTTCCCGGTATTGGTGAACAGATATTTTACACACCGGATGCGGCAAATGTAAGGAAGCAGATTCCAAATAAGTCAGGGTTTTCACCTATTGTGAACAACTTAAAAAACGCAGTCCCCGGGCAGTTAAAACCCGATTCTCTTCAATCCAGAACTGGTGATCAGGGGTATGCGAATCTGAATCTGCGATGAATCGTAAGGCTCAGACCAACGATCCGTCTTTAACAGCCCCCGAGACTTATCTTTGCACCATGCGTAAATTACGTATGGATGAACTTCCGCGCAAGAGCAGGACTGAGTTTCAGCAGGCTGAAAAACTACCCGTTTTACTGTTACTTGAAAATATCCGCAGCATGCACAACGTGGGCAGCATTTTCCGGACTGCAGATGCATTTCTGGCAAAAGGTATTTTTCTTTGCGGATACACACCCAGACCGCCTCACCGTGATATTCATAAAACCGCACTGGGGGCTACTGAAACTGTGGAATGGAACTATTCGGAAAGCTCGCTGGAAGCAGTGAAGGATTTGAAATCGGCCGGTTATCAGATCGTGGGCATCGAGCAGGTAGAGGGGAGCATTCCATTACAACAATTTAGGCCATCTGCGGATGAAAAAATGGTATTAATATTCGGAAATGAGGTAGATGGCGTGAGCGAACATGTGCTCGCCCTTTGTGACGTTTGTATAGAGATACCACAATTCGGGATGAAACATTCCCTGAATGTTTCTGTAGCCGCTGGTATGGTATTGTGGGAAATGGCCAGATCGTTCGTTTAGTATTTTTCATATATTCAACTACTATGTCACGTTTCAGAAATTATCTTAGCCTGATAAAATTTTCCCATACTTTATTTGCACTGCCGTTTGCGTTGATTGGTTTTTTCCTCGGTATTTTTGGAAATAATAGTAGTTACGACACCAGGTCTCCCGGTTTAACCATTCTCCTGTTCCGTTTTTTTCTTGTGATGATATGCATGGTTACCGCGAGGAGTGCGGCAATGGCATTTAACCGATGGCTCGACAGGCATTTCGACGCGCGCAATCCGAGAACAGCCATTCGGGAAATTCCGCGTGGCATTATAGCACCGAACAGTGCGCTCCGGTTTGTAGTGATATGCTGTATACTGTTCATGGCTACCTGCTGGTTCATAAATCCAATTTGTTTTTTCCTGTCGCCGGTAGCCCTGTTTGTCGTTTTATTTTATAGTTACACCAAACGGTTTACCCCCCTATGCCATCTGGTACTGGGTATTGGATTGGCGCTTGCACCAATCGGGGCTTTTCTGGCAGTTACCGGAAGGTTTGAAACATTACCCATTTTATTCTCCGGTGCAGTGGTCTGCTGGGTAAGCGGGTTTGATATTATATATGCGATGCAGGATGTGGATTTTGACAAATCTGAAAAACTTTTTTCAATTCCGGTAACTGTTGGCAAAAAAAAGGCACTGATCATTTCCAGTATCCTGCATATTCTTAGCATTGTTTTTGTTTTTCTTGCCGGCACATGGGGAAATTTCGGTTCCTGGTACTGGATGGGCATGATCTTATTTACCGGAATGCTCATTTACCAGCATTTGATCGTGAAACCTGATGATCTGAGCAGGGTGAACCTGGCTTTTATGACGGCGAACGGAATCGCCAGTGTGATTTTTGCCTTTTTTGTGATTGCAGATATGTTCATCACCCATAAGCACTAATCGGATATGGCAAGGATCATGGCCATTGATTATGGACTTAAACGAACAGGGATCGCCGTAACGGATCCGCTACAGATTATTGCTTCCGCACTTACTACCATTGATTCTGCAAAAATTTTCACTTTCCTCGAAGATTACCTGGTAAAAGAAAATGTTGAGTTGATTTTAATCGGAGATCCCCGCAATCTTGACGACAGCCCGACCAACCTTTCAGTCCATGTTCAACGGATCCTCGGGATCATGAAAAAAAAATTCCCTGATATTCCGGTTAAAACGGTCGACGAACGGTACAGTTCCGTAATGGCTTCACGTGCTATGGTCCTTATGGGCATGAAAAA
>DATCAO010000351.1:0-2031 GCA_036512575.1 Puia sp. | reverse complement strand
ACAGGATTCCTGATTCTGCTCCAGACTTGTCCTGTCAGCCCTTACCGGTTTCGGTGATTATCCCGGCCCGCAATGAAGCGGCCCATATACAAGATTGCCTGTTGTCGTTGTTCAATCAGTCTTATCCCACGGCATTAACCGATATCCTTGTTGTAAATGATTTTTCAACGGATGAAACGGCTGAACTGGTAAAAAGATACAGTGACAAATGCAGACTGCTGAACCTCTCCGACCACCTCAAAGATCCTGTTAATTCTTACAAAAAGAAAGCCATTGAAACAGGCATTGCCCATTCATCGGCAGAGCTGATCATTTGCACCGATGCAGATTGCACTATGGGAAAAGACTGGATTCTCAGCATGGTCTCGACATACCAAAAGGAAAGCAGGGTCTTCATCGCTGCCCCGGTGAAAATCATACCCGATGGCTCCGCCTTATCCATTTTTCAAACACTTGATTTCATTTCGTTACAGGGTATCACGGGGGCCGCTGTATACAAAAACCTGTATCCCATGTGCAATGGTGCCAACCTCGCTTATTCCCGGAATGCCTTTGAAACCGTTGGCGGTTTCACGGATATCGACCATATTGCTTCTGGTGACGATATGTTACTGATGAAAAAAATTCAGTCTGATTTTCCCGGAAAAACCGGTTATGTAAAAGATTCGCGGGCTGTCGTAAGCACCCGGTCGGCATCCACTATCCGGGCTTTTTTCAGCCAGCGCATCCGCTGGGCCAGCAAGATTTCACATTACAACCATCCGGCCACCTTCTTCACCCTGGCATGGGTATATACACTAAATCTGTCCCTGCTCCTTTTATTTATCGCCTGCTTTTTTTACGGACACTGGAAGTGGCTGTTGCTCCTGCTGGCCTGCAAGACCATATCTGAATATTTTTTTGTTTCGAAAGTCGCCGGATTTTTCGGGCAGCAGTCCCTGATGAAATATTTTATTCTTTGCCAGCCCTTTCACATCATCTATACGGTGATTGCAGGCAGTTTCGGTAGTTTTGGCAGGTACGAGTGGAAAAACCGTAGAGTGAAATAATTGTTGAGAGAAAATAATTCCATACAGGCAGATACCTGGCGCCGGTTGAAAAAAAATACCGGTGCCGTTTTAGGCATGATCATCATCGCGGGGGCTGTGATCATGGCGGTATTTTCTTATCTCATTGCACCGGATCATAGTCCCTATGCCAATCGGATGATCCTGGAAATTGAGGGGCAAAAACCTGGTTTTCGGCAGGAATTCCTGCTCACCCGCAAAGAACCGCCTCCGCCGCCCGTGTCCTGGGTTGACCGTTTATTTTCGGGTGATGATGATCGTTATAACTGGATGCCGGTGGTGTCCGCCCTGCAAAAAGGTGACAGCCTAATTGTTCAGCAATATATAGATGAAGGCATCAGCGAACGGCATGCCTATGTGTATAATCCCGGAAATACAGACATGATCGTAAAAAGTAAAACGTTCTGGCTGGGTACAGACCGCTACGGAAGGGATATACTCAGCCGCCTCATCATCGGGGTCAGGGTCAGTCTGGCAGTGGGCCTGATCACCGTCATCCTATCGCTGAGCATTGGCATTTTTCTGGGCGCTATGGCCGGATATTATGGTGGAAGAACAGATCAGGCCATCATGTGGCTGCTCAACGTGATCTGGAGCATCCCGACATTATTATTGGTATTTGCGCTTACCCTGCTGCTCGGGAAAGGATTTTGGCAGGTTTTCATTGCCATCGGACTGACAATGTGGGTGAATGTAGCACGCATCGTACGCGGACAGGTGCTCGCCATAAAAGAACTGGAATATGTGGAGGCTGCCAGCGTGCTCGGTTATCGTGACAGCCGCATCATTCTAAGACATATACTGCCAAATATTCTCGGGCCGGTGATGGTTATCGCCGCTTCCAATTTTGCCTCGGCCATTGTGATCGAAGCCGGATTGAGTTTTTTAGGCATCGGGGTTCAGCCACCTCAACCCAGCTGGGGCCTCATGATCAAAGAGAATTACAATTTCATCATCACCCATA
>DATCAO010000350.1:0-3587 GCA_036512575.1 Puia sp. | reverse complement strand
TCGCCGGATCATCCTGGTTTGCTTGCGGGCTCTCGCTGGTGATTCATCCGCTGAATCCTTTTGTGCCGACCGTGCATGCCAACTGGAGATATTTTGAATTGTATGATGGTCAAGGTGAAACCGTTGACCGCTGGTTTGGTGGCGGCACGGACCTGACACCCTATTATTTGTTTGCGGAAGATGCGCAGCATTTTCATAAGACCTTAAAAAAAACCCTGGATCCATTTGATATTTCTTTGTATCCGAAATTTAAAAAAGACTGTGATATGTATTTTGCCAACCACCACCGCAATGAAGAAATGCGGGGTATCGGCGGAATTTTTTATGACTACCTGCGACCGGCGAGTGAGGCAGATGCAGAAAATCTTTTTGCCTTTCAGGAAGCCAATGGGAATGTTTTCCTGGAAGCCTACCTGCCCATCGCAGAAAAACGCAGGAATATTTCCTATGGAGAGAAGGAAATCAAATGGCAGGAAATACGTCGTGGGCGTTACGTGGAATTCAACCTGATCCATGACAGGGGCACCTTGTTCGGATTAAAAACAAACGGAAGAACCGAAAGCATCCTGATGAGTCTTCCCCCGCGGGCGCGATGGATATATGATTATCAGCCGGAGCCGGGAAGCTTGGAAGATGAATTGTTACAAGCGTGCATGCATCCGAAGGAATGGTTGGAATCTTAAAAAAAATGTAGCAAATGTGGAATTGTGAAAAATGTAAAAAAGTGCAAATTGAAAAAGGAAATTACAATTGGGAAATGAATAATTCTCCTTTTTACAGATTGTCATCTCCACATTTCATTTCCACTTCACCTCTTTGTTACAATTCCATCCTGCCACAGGCGGGACCACATAAATCAAATAGAGAGTATATAAATAATAAAACGGATAATGATTTTACAAAAACGTTCCAGAATATTGAGAAACTCTCCCGCCATCCGATCCATGGTGGCAGAAACTCGACTGAGTCCATCGGATTTCATCGCGCCTTTGTTTATTGATGAAGGCAAACAGGTTCGTCATGAGATTCCTTCGATGCCGGGATATTTCCGGAACAGCCTGGACGTTACCGTAGAGGAAGTAAAAGCCCTCCATGCTATGGGCCTGAAAGCGGTGCTGCTCTTCATCAAATGTAAAGACGAATTGAAAGACAATACCGGTAAGGAAGCCTGGAATCGCGACGGTCTGATGCAGCGCAGTATCCGCGCCATCAAAGATGCTGTGCCGGAAATCCTGCTGATGACCGACGTGGCGCTGGATCCTTTTTCATCCTTCGGACACGACGGCATCGTAAAAAATGGAGAAATAGTAAATGATGAAACGGTAGAAGCCCTGGTACAAATGAGTTTGAGTCATGCCGAGGCGGGCGCTGATTTTGTGGCTCCCAGCGATATGATGGACGGCCGCATCGGCGCAATCCGGAATGCATTTGAAGAAAACGGATTCAGCAAAACGGGTATCATGGCCTATAGCGCTAAATACGCCTCCTGTTTTTATGGTCCGTTCAGGGATGCACTGGATTCAGCTCCCGGATTTGGCGATAAGAAAACATACCAGATGGATTATGCCAACCGGACCGAAGCGATCAAAGAAGCCCTTCAGGATGTAGAAGAAGGTGCCGACATCGTGATGGTAAAACCGGCGCTCGCTTACCTGGACATCATTCGCGAAGTCAAAAATGCAGTGCGCGTCCCCGTTAGTGCCTATAATATCAGCGGTGAATATGCGATGGTGAAGGCGGCTGCAAAAATGGGCTGGCTGGACGAAAATAAAGCCATCCTGGAAACACTAACGGCCATTAAAAGAGCCGGTGCCGACCTGATCGCGACGTATTTTGCAAAAGATGCGCTCAGATTAATTAGCAATTATTAATTATTAATGATTAACGGAAGCCATTGAAAAAACAGGTTTCGATTTTGTCATCGGCCTCAGGCCTCAGGCTTCAAGCGTCAAGCCTTATGTCTTAAACTTAACAAATGAATACCGATAAAAGCAAGGAACTTTTTGCAAGAGCACAGAAGAGCATACCGGGCGGAGTGAATTCACCGGTGCGCGCATTCCGTTCTGTCGGTGGCACGCCTCTTTTTATTCAAAAAGCCAAAGGCAGTTATCTCTATGATGCCGATGGAAACAAATACATAGACTATATCGCTTCCTGGGGTCCGATGATCCTCGGTCACGCTTTTGAAGCCGTTGTACAGGCCATCCAGGAAAGGGCGGCGCTTTCCACTTCATACGGAGCACCAACGGAACTGGAAATTGAAATGGCCGAACTGATCACCAGCATGGTACCGAACGTGGATTTGATCCGAATGGTGAGCAGCGGAACAGAAGCCTGTATGAGCGCCGTGAGACTGGCCCGCGGGTTCACCGGAAAAAATAAAATCATCAAATTCGAAGGACATTATCACGGACACGCCGATTCCTTTCTCGTAAAAGCCGGCAGCGGACTAGCCACTTTGGATATTCAGACAGTACCCGGCGTCACCGCAGGCGTTGCACAGGACACTTTAACCGCGCCTTTTAATGATGTGCCTGCGGTAGAAGCCCTGGTAAAAAAATATCCTGGCGAAATTGCGGCCATCATCGTGGAGCCTGTTGCAGGAAATATGGGATGCGTTCTGCCCGCTCCCGGTTTTCTCGAGTCCCTGAGAAAAATCTGCGACCGGGAAAATACACTGCTGATCTTCGACGAAGTGATGACGGGTTTTCGTCTCGCGCCGGGGGGCGCACAGGAAAAACTCGGGATCCGGGCCGACCTGGTAACCTATGGGAAAGTAATCGGCGGCGGTTTGCCCGTTGGTGCTTTTGGCGGCCGCAGGGAAATCATGGAACATATTGCCCCGCTGGGAAAAGTGTATCAGGCCGGCACGCTAAGCGGAAATCCCGTCGCCATGATCGCGGGGATCACCACATTAAAAATTCTCAAAGAAAATCCTTCCATATATACTGAGCTGGAAGAAAAAACCCGCTACCTGCATGTTGGCCTGGAAAAAGTTTTTAAAAGCAAAAACTTTCCTGTAGCGATCAATCGGTTTGGTTCCATGATCAGCGTGCATTTTACTGACCAGTCCGTTACTGACTTCACAACCGCTTCCCGGTCGGACTCAGCCCGTTTTAACCGGTTTTTTCACGGTATGTTGGAGCAGGGCATTTACCTGCCCCCCTCTGCATTCGAAAGCTGGTTCCTGAACCAGGCCATTTCCACGCGGGATCTGGATGAGACCGTGGAAGCGGCAGGCCTGGTTGAATTCTGATCCCGGGGAGGTTATTGAAGAATGAATGATTCCTTAAAGGATGGCTTGTGGTGCCGGGCATCATTCAATTGTTATCCAAAGATTTCCTGCGACTGGTTCTGATTGCTTTTTTTATTGCAATACCGATATCCTGGTGGGTAATGCAGGAATGGCTGCAGGGTTTTGTATACCGGGTACACATCAGCTGGTGGATGTTTGCCATTGCGGGAGGGGCAACTGTGCTGATCGCACTATTTACAGTCAGTTCACAGGCGATTCGCGCAGCGATCATGAATCCTGTGAAGGCGTTGAGGACGGAATGAGGATGACGGTTGACGGTTGACGGTTGACG
>DATCAO010000349.1:0-3346 GCA_036512575.1 Puia sp. | reverse complement strand
CACCTGCCTGAATATATCTTTCGAATTCCTGCTGCTGCACATCATTCAGCACATCACCGGTGGTACTCAGGAATACAACGGCATTATATTTCTTCAGGTTCGCCGTGGTAAATTTCGTGGCGTCTTCTGTGAAGTCGACCGTAAATCCTTTTTCAGCTGCCATTTTTGTCAGCGCCACTTTACCCGCTTCAATCGATGCATGGCGGAATCCGTCGGTTTTGGAAAACACCAGAATATGAAGTGGTTGAGCCGCCTGCCGGCTGAATGCAAATAAAATAATCAGTAAGGTCGCAGTGAGCGTAGCAACGCAACTCTTGAGCAGGAGGTTCCATTTCATAAATCGTATTTAAAATCCATTACCAGCTGTATGGCTGTTTTTTAGAAGAAATAAAAATCCGGGATGATTTATTTGTCGGTCTTAGACCTCACGCCCTCAGCATCAAACATGTCCATCATGCTTCCCGTTACATGATCCTCATCTTTTTTATTCATGGTCATATACACATCATAACCCTGTGCGCTAAAATATACGGTCACCCCATCCCCCTTCAGTTCCACTTTGGAAAATTTAGATATCTCCTTCCCGGTGGAATCCTGGATGGTTCCGGCAAGCACCGTGTCTTTTTTATCCAGGACCACGAACATTTTGGTATCCCCGTCAGGTAGTCCTTTAACCAGCATATTCCATTTACCCGTGAAGTATTCGGCGCCCGACGGCGTTTGCGCCATCGCGCCCGTCGATACAATAAACATGAATGCAGTTGAAATCAAGATGCTGAATTTTTTCATGATGCCCGACTGTTTATATATTTTAAAAAAGACGGAGTTAAAACCTATTCCGTATATTTGACAGAATGAAGCTATAGGATAAATTCCAATCCCCCAAATCCAATACGTAATTTATACGTAATGTGTACGGGTGACATTTCCCGGGGTGTATTTTGGCTTTTTGGAAAAGATCCTGTAAATAATGTATATGGTAAAAGAGGATACCGACGATTTTTTAAAAAACCCGGATCAATGGCTCCGCAATGTTTCGGTGGACAATGTCATTTTCGGTTATCATGACAAAGAGCTGAAGGTGCTCCTGCAGCGGCCTTTCGTTGTTGACAAGTGGACGGTCACCGGTGGGTATATTAAAAGAACCGAATCCATTGAGGAAGCGGCTCACCGAATTGCTTTTTTAAGGACGGGGTTGAAAGGGCTTTATCTTCAGCAATTCCGCGCTTTTGGAAATCCCAAAAGAGTTATCGACAATGGATTCACGCCCAGGCAAATCAAAGAAATCACCGGCCGGGTGATTCCAGGGAACTCCTGGATATTTGATTATTTTGTTTCTGTAGGATTTTATACGCTGACAGAATTTTCGCAGGTGGTTTATAAGAAAGGCATCCACGAGAAAGACTGCCGCTGGTGGCCGGTGAGTAAACTGCCTCCCATGATGTTCGATCATAAACTGATTATCTCTGAGGCCCTGGTCGCCCTGCGGCTCCATATCGCGCATCATCCCATCGGTTATGAACTGCTTCCTGAAAAATTCACGCTGCCGGAGATTCATGCGCTCTACGAAACCATTCTGGAAAAATCACTGGACGATCGGAACTTTGCCAAACGCCTGATGGCGACGGGCATTCTCACTAAACTGAACGAGACCCGGCATATCGGCGCCCACCGGTCGCCCTTCCTCTATAAATTTAATAAGAAAGAATATCAGAAGGGATTGAAGAGCGGGATTGAGCTGGCCTTCTGATATGTTACAACGTTTCATCAATTACATGAATGTCAACTGCAGTGGACATATCGCCCGGAGAAACCGCCAACATGTTGTCTGCTCCATGAGCGGCATCGTAAGGCCTAACGCTTAACGCCGAACGGTCGACGATAATCGATAAACGAAATAAAACCCGGAATGCACATGCATCCGGGTTAAGTGGGATTGGTAAGGGTTAAAAATTATTTATCCCAGTCAGAAAATCTGGACAGGGCGCTGACGATATTGTCGCCGATGGTTTTTCCTTCTTTGAGGCCCGTGTTAATGGAAGGCTGGTAGTGAATGCCGCCATAGAACCTGGAATTGCCTGCATCCAACGCAAACTCACGGAATGTATTAAATGTACGTGCCGGAAATCCGAGATAGTCCCAGGTATGATCCGTTAAGGGCCCGATGTTCCCGAATGCTGCAGTCAGTCCTTCGGCAGCTGCTGCGGAAACGACGCCATGGGCGGCCGGATATTCCGGATGGTTTGGTGTTGGTATAAAGGAAGCCCAGGTGGCATCTCCAATAACATTCCGGATATAAGTGACGGGCCTGACATTCAGGTACACATACTTGTAATGAAACACGCTGATCACCGCATCGTTTTCGCAAATTCCAACCAGCGCATAAGCCATCGCTGCTTTGTCCAGCCGGCTGTGGGACTGAGCGATCGCCTGGCGGGTGATGCTCATCCAGTGACCCGGTGTGGAAACGCCTGGCACATCCCTCCAGAACAAAGCCTGATTCTTCTGATCTGTTGTCAGCACTTTGGACGCCTGGTACAAATCATTGGCCTGTTTGTAAAAATCAGATGAAGGATCTTCAGAATAAGGAATCGGTGCGCCCGGAGCGTCATTGTCTCCGCTGCTGGCAATGATGCGCCGGTCATTGCCCCAAAAAGGAGCGGCAGGCAACGCGGGCGCGGGCGAAGTCGGAACCCAGAGACCAAAACCCACCTGGACCGTATAGGGCATGGCATTATTTTGAATATAACCATCCGTCAGCGACCAGGTAAAAATGGCGTCGGCAATGGATTTACCGAAAGCCACGGACCTGGCGAGTACATCGGCTTTCTCACCGCTGAATCCTGCATAGATGGCATTTTCGAGTGAATCAATCGCGGCCAGATCGGTCGCATTCAGATTAGCGCTGGTAAAAAAACTTCTGTTCATCTCCGCCTGGGAAGCATTGACGCTGGCGGGCCAGTTGTATTTTTTAAACTTGTCCGTTTCAGGCAGACCTGTGAGTCCATTGTATTTACTCTTCCAGGAAAGAAATCCGGGATCAATGGATTCATATGCAGCAATGCCGGAATATGCGAATGGACGCGCAAAGGCACCATTGCCAATACCTGTGGCATCTTTGTAAATTCTGGTTTCGAGCGTCATCCATTTGTCGATCACGTCGGATGAATACAGAGAGGGAGGAAAGTCCACATGAAACCCGGGTTCTTTCCGGCAACCTGTGAAACTAAGTACCGCTATGATAAAATACAACAGCTGCTGTACGCGTGACCGGCTCTGCGGCCAAAGTAAAAATTTTTTCATATTAAGGTTTGTTTTAAGTGTTTGTATAACGATTACCAGTATG
>DATCAO010000348.1:0-3731 GCA_036512575.1 Puia sp. | reverse complement strand
GGGAGATCCGCCAGTTGGTTTGTTTATCCACGTATTGTTTCAGTTTATCCTTATATTTTTTGTTGATCAGCCGTTCAAGCGCAGCAGCACTGCGGACTACTGCAAAAAATATCCGGTATCCCGAGCCGGACTCCAACATCTCCCGGATTTTTTTCAAATGCGTTGCATTGTTGAGGTCAATGATGGCAGCATAGCGGTCGGTTTTTACTGCGTTCAGGTGAAGTTTTGCTTCTCCCCGCTCCGCGTAATCGGAGAATAAAAGACTCACCCTGGAACTATAACCGTCGGTTTCCGGATCATGTGTGCGGCAATAAGTCTGGGATACGATATACCGCCTGCCCAGTTGAATGAGACGGGAAAGATAAACGGGCTTGAAGTCCTCAAATGGCTGCAGTGGCAAATGTTTAAATTTGAATTTTCAGTATGTCTTCCATGCGTGTTGTATAACGGGGCGATAAAAAAGCCGTCTTCAGCCGATAGCTGCGGTCAAATCCCTGTACGGCGGAACGGATAAACTCACCACCCATGCTGCCGTTGATTTGGTCCACAGTGTGCATCAGCCTGTGCTTCTTACTCCGGTCCGCGCCGTCAAAACAGCTGGCCTGTACCGACGATTCAGGAACCAGGTCCCTGACGGTGACGCCGCATTTCATATATCGAAACCCCGGTTTAAAAATCATGTCCAATCCGCGGAGTGCGGCCCTGATGATCTCGCCGTTATTATTGGAGGCCCGTTCCAGATCGATCCCGATGGATCTGCGGTATTGAACTTCCTGCGTTTTATGCGGATTCGTCTGAATAAATACCTCCAGGCTTTGGCAGCAGGTTTTCTCCGCGCGCATTTTTGCAGCGCAGCTGGCCGCGTAATTGGCCAGTGCTTCGGCAATCTGGTTTTTATCGGTGAGGCGTACGCCAAACGATCGCGAGGTACAGAAGTTCTTGCGCACCGCCGGTGATTCCTCCCATGCAATCGCGGGAACACCGCGAAGCTCAAAAAGGATGCGAAGACCTTTTACTGACAAGTTTTTTTTCACCCAATCCTCCGGGGCCTTCGTGAAATCTGCCGCAGTCTTAAATCCGGACCCTGCCAGAAACAGTCCCTGCTGGGGACCAATGCCCCAGATATTTTCAACCGCTGTGGCTGCCAGCATTTCGTCCGTCAGTCCGGAGTTGGCCGCCCAGAAAACCGAGGCATCGGGATAATGTTTCTTTGCATGACGATTGGCCATTTTTGCGAGGGTTTTCGTCGGCGCCATGCCGACGGAAACGGGTATCCCGATATTTTTTCTGATGGTCCGGCGGATACGAAATCCCAGATCCAGCAGATCGGTTT
Source organism: Puia sp. (assembly GCA_036512575.1). Classification (GTDB taxonomy): domain Bacteria; phylum Bacteroidota; class Bacteroidia; order Chitinophagales; family Chitinophagaceae; genus Puia. The sequence goes on along the minus strand of DATCAO010000348.1, from coordinate 2,398 downwards.
CCCCCAGGGCGTGCAGGTCCAGGAACGCCTCGTCGATGGAATAGACCTCCACCCGGGGGACCAGCTCCCGCAATGTTTCCATTATCCGGCTGCTCATATCTCCATATAGTGTATAATTTGAACTGAACACTGCAACACAATGTTTATCAATTAGATTATTCATCATGAACGCCGGCGATGCCATGGCAATACCCAGTGCTTTGGCCTCCTCACTTCGGGAGATGGCGCAACCGTCGTTGTTGGACAATACGATCACCGGCCGTCCATTCAGCTTTGGGTTAAACAACCTTTCGCAGGAGCAATAAAAATTATTACAATCCACGAGCGCAAACATTTCGGTGGTTTTATCAAAATACATGTCAATCCACAGGCGCAAACATTTCGACAGCTATATCAAGATACCTTTCGATCCACAGGTGCAAACATTCGCGGTTCCATTTCGATGAACATCGCGAACGATTAACGCATGCATTTTCGCAGATCATCAGTGTCCGTGATGATATGGGTGACCACACCCCAGACCTCCATATCCATGTCGCCGCCGATTTTGATCTCCGGGTATTTGCTGTTCGCCGGAACCAGCCAGCAGGCATGGTCATTCTTCCGGATAAATTTTACGGTGAATTCCCCGTTCAGCACGGCCACGACGATATTTCCGTTTACCGCTGTCAGGGAGCGGTCCACGACCAGCCTGGCTTTGGGAGGGATGAATGCACCCATCATGGAATCGCCTGTGCATTCCACAATGAAGGTGGATGAGGGGTGGCGAATCAGGTCACGGCTCAGATCGATCCGGTCTTCCATGTAGTCCAGGGCCGGTGACGGAAAACCCGCGGGCACGGCCGTTTCATAATATAATAAGTCCATGCGATCTGTTTTTTCAGTTTGACTCGTAAGCAAACTTACTAATATTTTTAGTATTTTAGTGCCGGGGTGCAATAAATATTAGGGGTGTGGCCGTAGCATATCATGATATATCGGGGTAATTTTGTGACCAGCAAAAACCAATACCATGGGAAAGGTGAAATACATCCTGCTGAGCAGTCTGTTGGCCCTGTCGCTGCTGGGTTTTATAAAAATAAGGGAGAGAAACAGGTATGCGTCGGAACCCTGGACGGACAGTCAGCTTATCGCGCCTGCCGAGCTGGCGCAAAAGCTTAAACAGGGCAGTACAAATAAACCGCTGGTGTATTCGGTCGGGCCCGGTGCCCTGATCCTTGGATCGGTCGATATGGGTCCTGCCCATGAAAAAGAAAATCTGGAGAAATTTAGAAAAGCCCTGGAGAAATTGCCGGTAAATGCTCAGGTGATCATCTACTGCGGATGCTGTCCCTTTGAAAGATGTCCGAACATCCGGCCTGCGTTCAGTCTGTTGGTCGAAATGAAATTCACCAACGCGCGTCTGTTGAACCTGGAGCATAATATCCGGACAGACTGGGTAGATAAGGGGTATCCGTCAGTGAAGTAGTCGTATATCGTGGATCGTTAATCGTGGATCGTTAATCGAAAATCGTTAACCGAATATCGATCTGCATTCATTGTGTGTCGATAAACGATACACGATGACCCCACTCCCAGACTCGCACACTTTCCTATCTTCTCCAGTGACCGCCAACCCAATACTCACCGTATTCGTGCTTTTTCCAGTGACCGGGAATCCAGACCCAGCCCGGATGAGGTGGTTCAGCCCAGAAACCTCCGGCATATACATAACCCCCGCCGTTGGGTCTCCACTCTTCAGCGATCCACACATGATGCGGACTGGGAGCCACCGGACGGACCATCACGGGAACTGCCGGTCGAATCTTTACATAAATGGTTTGTGCTCCGGCCGATAAATGTATGCCAATCATGAAAAAGGCAAATACAAAGAGCCGGGAAATCAGTTTTTTCATATGTATATTTTTTTCTTTGACCATTTAATTATAAAATGGTTTAAAAAAAGAAAATACATAACGCTGAATCCCGGCTTATTTATGTAAATAGTTAGTTAATGGGACGCTTATTGAAGTTTCGCGACCAGTGAATCATAATAATTTTTAGAAAAAATCACGTCAGGCAGGTTATGATACCAGTTGGATTCATGTTCAATGGAAAGCATCCCTTTGAAGTTTTGTCTTTTCAATTCGGTCAGGACCGCAGGGAAATCAATAACACCCTTACTGACCACCGTGTCATGAGCCAGGGGATTATTGAATTGTACAACATCTTTAAAATGCACGCCTATAATATGGCCTTGTAATTTCCTGAGACAATCTACCGGGTTAAGACCATTCCTTGTCCAGTGACCAATATCAGCACAGGAGCCGATATGGGGATGACCCTGGATGGCGGCGAGTACAGAATCGGGGCTCCAGTACATATTGGGTTTCCGATGATCATGAATGGCAACCGGAAT
>DATCAO010000347.1:0-3978 GCA_036512575.1 Puia sp. | reverse complement strand
GTTTCAATTTGTTTCAGCAGTGCGTCGCTGGCCTCCTGAAAAACCAGGTGTGCTTCATCAATGAATAAAACAAGTTTAGGTTTTTCCACGTCCCCTTCTTCGGGACTGGAACCGTATAATTCGGCAAGCAGTTGCAACATGAACGTCGAAAATAATTTCGGTTTATCCTGCAAGTCTGTAACCCGCAATACGTTCACGATTCCCCGGCCGTCATCGCCGATACGCATCAGGTCCGCCACTTCAAAACTTTTTTCACCGAAGAATACATCTGCACCCTGCTGCTGGAGACCGATTACTTTTCGAAGTATCGTACCGGTGGAGGCAGTTGCAATCTGTCCGTAGGCCTGCTGGATCTCGGCTTTGCCTTCATTGGATATGTACTGAAGCACTTTGACAAAGTCCTTCAAATCCAGAAGTGGCAGCTTGTTGTCGTCGCAATATTTGAAAATCATGGCTACGAGACCTTCCTGGGTGTCGTTGAGTTCCAGGATTCGTGACAATAAAATGGGCCCGAATTCACTTACGGTGGCGCGCAACCGAACTCCTTTTTCATTACTCAGTGTCAGGAATTCAACAGGGAACGCCTGGGGCTCAAATTTTATCCCGATGTTTGCACAACGGTCTTTGATTTTATCATTCACGATACCGCCGGCTCCAATGCCGCTGAGATCACCCTTGATATCCATTACCAATACAGGTACGCTTGCATTACTCAGGGCTTCACTGATCATCTGCAGGGTTTTGGTCTTTCCCGTGCCCGTCGCTCCTGCAATGAGCCCGTGGCGGTTCATGGTTTTCAGGGGAAGATTGATGGCCGCGCCCGGAATGGGTTTGCCATCCAGCATACCAATACCAATTTGAACGGATTCACTTTTGAAGCTGTATCCGCTTTTTACCTTGTCGAGAAAATCAGATTGATCAGCCATAGAAAAATTTGAAATTTTGAAAATTTGGAAATGATGAATCAATTTCCGGATCCTCAGATTAATTAAACTTTTTCCGCCAGCAGTTGCTGTAAGAGTTTTTCCAGTTCGATGATTCTTTTTTCAAACGCAGGAAGTTTACGCGCAGCTGCCTGAGCCCGGAGTGCGCTGGTATATTCAAACGCCGGACTTCCCGTAACAGCGCTATTGGGTGTTTTCAGTGATTTGGTAACACCACTTTGGGCGTTGATGCGGCTGCCATCGGCAATCTGGATATGGCCGACAATACCGACCTGCCCGCCTACCATGACGTTGTTGCCCAGTTTTGTACTGCCCGAAACACCGCTTTGGGCGGCGATAACGGTATTACAGCCCACTTCCACATTATGTGCGATCTGGATCAGATTGTCGAGTTTGGCGCCAGACCTGATCAGGGTTGAGCCAATAGTGGCGCGGTCGATTGTGGCATTGGAACCGATTTCAACAAAATCTTCAATCACCACATTGCCCATCTGGGGTATTTTTTTGAAACTGCCGTCGGCCTGCGGTGCGAAACCAAAACCATCTGCCCCAACCACGGAACCGGCATGAATGGTTACCTGCTTACCGATCACGCAATGATGATAAATTTTTACACCTGGATACATGACCGTATGGTCGCCTATAACTACGTTGTCACCAATATATACCTGCGGATGAATTTTTACGTGATTCCCGATTTGTACATGATTGCCGATATAAGCAAAAGCGCCGATAAACACCTGTTCCCCGATTTTTGCCGATTTGGAAATATATACAGGATCCTGTACTCCGGAAAGTTGTTGGTTCATCATTTCCTGGTACTTGGAAAGAAGTGCGGCAAAAGCCAGGTAGGCGTCGGGAACACGAAGCAGGGTAGCTTTGATTTTTTCCTTTAACTGTTGGTTGTCGTTGATGATGATGACCGACGCCCCTGTAGTGTACAAAAATTCTTCATATTTCGGATTTGCCAGGAAGGCCAGTTGTCCGGCTTTGGCCTCTTCGATTTTTCCGAAATTATTTACCAGCACTTCCGGATCACCTTCCAGTTTTCCATTGATCAGCGCAGCGATCTGGGCGGCAGAAAATTGCATAGCATAATAATTTGAATGAGATTCAGGCCGTTTCGTCATTCTCCCCTCAGGTAACAAATATAGAATTTTTTAACTGCCATAGACAGGCTTCGTTGAATCAGGGCATTATCCACCTGCGATATATCACGGACCGAACCATCTTTAAATAAAATATTAATTTTTTCATCGTCCGGATTATAAGTCGTGTTGGCATGTTCACCTGTAAAGACAAAATAAGACGCGTCTGACCGGGAAATTTTTAGGTGGTCTGCCGCAAGTTGCAGTAATTTTTCCACCCGGGCGGATTCAAAAGGCTCAGCCTGCAGCCTCGCCTTCAGCAAACGCCGGTTGATCAGGCCGCTGCTGAGACCTGACAAAACCGGGTCGTCGTTTTTAATCCATATTTTCAATGCACTCAGGATATCATTATCATCCAGTTCACAGAAAGTTTCCAGCCATTGCGATTTGTCCTGCGGATTTTGCGAAAGAAAAAAATCCAATGCTGTGGAACCGGAAAATAATTTTTCCCCGCTGCGGATTTTTTCCCTCGCGCGCTGGATGATTTTAACCAGCATGCTTTCTGCACTGACCACTGTTTTGTGCAGGTAAACCTGCCAATACATGAGCCTTCGGGCCACTAAAAATTTTTCGATGGAATAAATGCCTTTTTCCTGCACCATTAATTCGCCTTCGTGAACCGTGAGCATATGGATGATCCGGTCGTACCCAATTACTCCTTCCGATACACCCGTAAAAAAACTGTCACGGTTGAGATAATCCATCCTGTCCACGTCCAGCTGACCTGATACCAGCTGGTGCAGGAATTTTTTCGGATATCGATTGGTAAAGATTTCGATGGCCGTATTCAAACCGCCCCCTAATTCCGTATTCAGTCTTTTCATGATTTGCAGCGACAACGATTCATGATCCAGTTTCTCGATCAGGTTATTTTCCAGGGCATGCGAGAACGGACCATGTCCTGCATCATGAAGGAGGATGGCCAGTTTGGCACCCAATTCCTCATTTTCCGTGATATCAATGCCCTTACCCCTGAGTGAAGCCAGGGCATTACACATCAAATGATAGGCTCCCAGGGAATGATGGAGACGGGTGTGCACGGCGCCGGGGTATACGAGATTGGCAAAACCCATCTGCTGAATCCTGCGCAGGCGTTGGTAAAAAGGATTGCGGATCACATCCAGGATGAGCGGATTGTCTATAGTGATAAATCCGTAAACCGGGTCGTTGATGATTTTCTGTGAACCTGCACCCATTTTGATTTTGTTAAAAGAATTCAAACCCAGCATCAAATTTAGGAATGACTGACTGATAAACTATCTTTAGAAATACGAAATACATAAACATGGCATTGGGTACTATACTGTGGGTGGATGATGAAATTGAAAGCCTGCATTCCCATATTCTTTTTTTACAGAATAAAGGATATGAGGTGAATGCAATGACCAACGGACTGGACGCTATTGATTTTGTAAAAGAACACCCGGTAGACGTTGTACTGCTAGATGAAACCATGCCGGGCATCAGCGGCCTGGAAACCCTGGCTAAGATCAAGGAAGCCAACCAGCAGGTTCCGGTTGTGCTGATAACAAAAAATGAAACGGAAAACCTGATGGATGAAGCCATTGGCCGCCAGATTACCGATTACCTGATCAAACCCGTAAACCCGAACCAGGTCTTACTAAGTCTCAAAAAAATTATCGATAACAAAAGACTTGTGGCAGAAACCACAACGACCGCCTACCAGCAGCAATTCCGGGAGCTGTTCATGGCACTCAATAACAATCCTGATTTTACGGAATGGATGGACCTCTATAAAAAATTGGTCTATTGGGAGCTTGAAATGGAAAAAAGCAATAGTCCCGAGATGCAGGAGGTTTTCCAGACGCAGAAACAGGAAGCCAACACTGAGTTCTTTAAATTTATTTCAAAAAATTATACGAAAT
>DATCAO010000346.1:0-2009 GCA_036512575.1 Puia sp. | reverse complement strand
CCTTTCCAGCAGGTCACCGGATTTCACCTTGATGTGCAGAATAAATGGTTTCTGGGAATTGCCGTCTTCCAGAGCAGTGTTTTGCAATTCAGAAAAAAAGATTGTTTCTGTGCCGATGGATCGCTTTGAATATTCTTTGATGGCGGATTGTTTTTGTTCTTCTGTGAGGAAATCAAATCCTGACCGGAAAATGGCGGCCTCATATCCTCCAAATATGAATTTCATATCTAGCACCAGACTGTCCATGGCGGCATTAAGTGAAAGTTTGGAATCCAGATTGTTGTAAGTCAGTTGGAAATTTTTCAGCGGAACAGATTTGATTTCTGCAATGGCGGAATGCATGGAGCCAACCGTGATGTTTTTGCAGAATAATGCAGTGCCCCCGGCCCATGACGGAAATATCCAGGGATAGCGGTATTCAACCTTGGTAGGGGCCAGGAAATTGTGAACAGAGGGGAAATAAAACAATTGATAGTCACAATTATCCCAATTTTCAAAACTCCTGTCGATAACGGCTTCGTCCCGATCTGCGGTCAGCACAAATTGAAATTCCACCTGCAGGGTCTCGTATAACGCCCCGTAAATACGCATCAGGCCAACTGCATTGGCCGTTTTCGATTTGATGATGGCTTCGATACTGCTCACATCATCTCCTTCCAGGTCTTTTCGGAAACTGATATTTTTTTTGATGTAGTTTTCGACTGCAATTATTTTTAGTGAATCTCCTGACAACCGATCCCACTGGTTATTACTGGTCAGATCTGCCGCTTTTTTTAATTCTTTCTCAGAATAAGTTCCATACATCTCGAAGATTCTCTTTGCCAATTCGTTCCAGGTAAATAAACGTTCTCCCCGGCTTTTTACATTATTGTAAGATAGCTTATACTCTATCCTGGCAAGATTTACATGATAGGATGCGTATTTTTCATCTTCCAGTCCGCTGATTTCATTGAAGTGCATGGTCAGGCGTGCCTTGTCGCCGGGCAAACTGTCGATTCGTGTATCGGTTTGGCAATGGTAAAGTTTGGTATCGAAAACAAGCCTCTTAGGGCAAATGAGTTCGAAATGTGTTTCAATTATGGGAAAATTGTCCTGTATTTTTACTTTTCCAAAATAGGAAGTCTCCATGCGTTTGGTGTAGAAGTATTCGATATCGCAGCCTTTTTCCAATCCTTCAAACGCGAAAATTTTATACAGAGCTCCGTCTTCGTCTTTTAAGTCTTTGATATTCGATTTGTCCAGTTCAACGATTTTTCCCCCCGGAAGAATGGTTCTCGCCCTGATGGCTGAGACATCTGAAAAGTTATTTACGTTAATATATATTTTATTGAAATTTTCAATCCCATGGTCGTCGTTAAGGTGGATAATTTTATGCAGGGTATAGTATTCCTCCACATTATTGTCTTTATCGTCGATGAACTCGATCCTGGTTTTGTCCAATACCGTATATGCCGGTTCCTGATTGAATTTGTTATTTAACGGACTGACGGTCGGCTTTTCTAACCAGTGTTCAGTTTCTGTTGACGGAGTCTGACTGTTTGCTTTGGGCACGATGAGGCCGAGTATGAATAGGGTAAGAAAAAAAATTCTCATTTTGTTCTGATTTTTGAGAAGCTAAGGGTTTCTTTATAAGTGGGGTAAAGGTTTTCCAGTACTTTATTCCAGGATTCGAACTGATCCTTCGTGAGCATGAGGTGGTCGTTATCGAATTGTTGGGTAAGAATCACCCAGTTTCCTTTTTGCTCATATTTCATATCAAACCCCCAGACGGCGTTGTGATAAGATTTAGAGGGTGGGATATTGTCCAGCATATAGCCGTCCGGAATATGAATCAGGATCACATACCTGCTGGTGTACAGAAATTTGTACGCAATGGGCATCTTTCTTTTCGGGTAATCAATTTCTTCATCTACGTAAAATTTAAAGAGATTCAGGTTGAGAAACCATTCGTCACCCAGTTTTTTGGCATAATCCGGCAATGCGAACCTTGCTGTGAGCTGGATATTACC
>DATCAO010000345.1:0-4402 GCA_036512575.1 Puia sp. | reverse complement strand
AAAATTTACAATGCATACGGTAACATTTTCAGTGACATGGGCCAAAAAGACAAATCGATTTCCATTTTTAACGAGGCTATTGGAAAGTTTCCCGCTTATACGTCCTTGTATTTCAACAAAGGCCTGAACTTATTCACCCAGGAACGTTTCGCCGAAGCGGAATCCGTATTCAAACAAACCCTGCTGATTAATCCCTATCAATATAGTGCTCATTTCTACCTGGGTTTGTGTGCCATCCAGCAGGGAAAAATGATACCGGGATTCCTGAGTATTATCGGGTATTTACTGATCAATCCCGACGGAAAATACAGCGCCCGCTGCATCAACATCCTGGACGCTATTTCGAGGGGAAAAGATGAAATGATGGAATACAAGTCGAAAAGAAAAGATGACGGAGATGAAAACTATGCCCTGGCAGAAGAAATTCTTTTTTCGAAAATAGCCTTGGAGAAACAATATAAACTCCAGGTCTCCTTCGACGATGCAGTGTTCAGACAAATTCAGGTAGTGCTGGAAAAACTGGAATATAATGAGGACGATCCGGATTTCTGGATGCAATACTACGTTCCCTATTATAAGCAAATCTTTAACGAAAAACAGTTCGAACCTTTTATTTTCTGGACTTTTCAAAATGTAACTATAAAAGAGATCAAGGATTACAATAATAAAAACAAGAAAACCCTGGACAACTTCACGACACATACGGCAGAATATTTCAACCAGATCCGGGCTACCCGCACCTTAGCCTACAATAAAAGAGAAGGACAAACCGAAAGGTTTCTGTATGCTGACGGCAAATTCCAGGGCAAAGGGGCTTTAACAACCGACGGAAAGAACTTTGTGGGACCCTGGACATTTTGCTTTCCGGAAGGCAATATAAAATCAACCGGAAATTACCAGAATTTCGAGAGAGAGGGCATCTGGACGTTTTATTACTACTCCGGACGACTGAAAGCTAAGGAGAACTATAAAAATGGGAAACTGGACGGAAATCAATTATACTATTCCGAGAAAGGTCTGATGACCTACGACGAAAATTATCTCAATGAGAAAAAAGACGGAAGGCAAACCGAATACTATATCAATGGACAGATATACAGCATTGCAAACTACAACGCAGGTAAAATCGATGGGGAATATAAAGAATATTATTCCGGCAGTCAGATCCGGCTTATTAAACATTTTTCCAATGATATTGCCTCAGGAACATTTTTAACTTATTATAACAATGGACAACAAAAAGAATCCGGCAATTATATAAACGGAAAACTGGAAGGTCCTTACATTGAAAATCTTGAAAACGGGAAACCCGGAACGGATGGAATGTTTAAAAATGATCAGCCCGTAGGAGAATGGAAATACTATTATGATAACGGGAAGATGAAATCCAGATCCCAGTTGGTAAATGGTAAAATTGAGGGATTGGAAGAGGAATATTATGAAGAAGGAATGCTCGAATCTACTTACAACTATAAAAAAGGTAAAATAAACGGGGAGTCGGTTTCAATGGACAAAGACCAGAAACAATATGCAAAATTTTTATTTTCCGATGGTATCCTGGTTTCCGCCGCCTACTTTGATAAAACCGGAAAACAAATTAGTTCCTCTGAAAGAAACAATAACGGCCTGGATCTGAATATATTTCTTTCCGATGGCAGTAAATCGACCCACAGAATTTTCAACGCAAAAGGAGAAAAAACAGGAATTGAAACATCTTTCTATCCTTCAGGAAAAACCAGGACGATCATTGAGTATAAAGACGACGAAAAGGATGGACTAAGTACCGATTTTTATCGCAATGGAAACAAGCAATCAGAAGTGCGAATGGAAAACGGAAAACAGAATGGGAAATTGATCTCTTACTATTTAAATGGCAAAATAGAATCGGAAGGCTGGTATGTACAAGGCCAGGAACAGGGGTTATGGAAATATTATGATGAAATGGGCAATCTGGTTAATAAGAGTTATTTCTTAGACGGACAGCTGAATGGTTACAAAACTGAATACTATCCGAACGGAGTTAAATCAACTGAAAAAAAATTTTACAGGGGTTGGGTGGAAGATCTGAAGCAATTTGATACAACCGGGAAATTGCTCGCGTATGATTCTTTTCCTCAATTCAATGGCAAGTATCTCCTATTATATCCCAATGGTAATAAAATGCTGGAAGTCAACTATGTTAAAGGCGCATTTGACGGTCGCCTCACCCAATACTATTTCGATGGTTCCATTGAAAGCATCCTATACTATAAAAACGGCCTCGCGGACAGCAATTATAATTCTTTCCATTACCACCAGGTAAAAAGCACAGAAGGTCAATACAAAAGCGGTAAGAAAACAGGACTGTGGAAGTACTATGATGAAAAAGGCAGGATGACCTCAACAGATACCTTTGTTAATGACCTTTTGGACGGCTCCCGTGTTTATTATGGTAATGATAACAAAATAGAATTGGAAATTCAATTCAAAAAAAATGAACGAAACGGCCTTTCGACTTTTAAAGACCCAGACGGTAGTCTATTATACACGATCCGCTATGATAACGGCATCGTGAAAGGATATACTTATACAGGCAGCGATGGAAAAATGGTTCCGGAAATAACAGCAGAGCTTGGCAGCCTGCAATTAAATTCCTTTTTTCAGAATGGCAAACTGTCCCGAAAGTGCCAATTTATTGACGGCAAAGTAAATGGCACGGATATCCTGTACTATACGACAGGCCAGATGCGCTCCCAGGATAGTTCGATCTGTGGTACCTATGAGGGCATGTACATTGAAAACTTTCCAAATGGCAAACCCAATAAAAAGTATTACTATTATCAGGGAAATATGCACGGAATCTGCCGGGACTATAATGACCAGGGCATACTGATCAAAGAATCCAACTTCTACAACGGAATGCTAAACGGACCATCGAAATATTTTTCAGACAGCGGACAGCTCAAGGAAACCAGGTACTACTACTTTGATCACTTGTTATTCGTAAAAAATTGATGAACCGGTCTTTCATATCATGCACGCTCGTGTGCCTCTTGATCATTTCTTCATCTATCCAGGGATTTGCCCAGAATCTAGATGAAATCAAAAAGAACTATGGACAATACCATGCGGTCGTGTTAACCAACAAACTTCATTACGACATCACCATTGTAGAGGGGCAGCCCCATGTAGAAAGCGACGAAACCGAACAAATAGAATTCCTTACGGCAGATGCAGCCAAATATATGAGCAGTTATGGTTTCTCTCATAGTGACTTTCAGCAGGTAGTCGCCTATGAAGCATTTACCCGAACAGCTAACGACAAAAAACTGAAAGTAACAGACTTTAAAACCATTTCCAATAAAGAGGATTTTGTGTTTTATGACGATTCTAAGGAAACAACATTTAATTTTCCGTCAATAGGAGAAGGCGCCATCGGGAACCTGCATGTGTCCCGGATCAATACCAATCCATCCTTATTATCACCATTCTATTTTGGTCGGGGAATTCCGGTTCTGAATAGTGAGCTCAGCATCACATTCCCGAAAGATATGAATATCCAATACCGGCTGATGGGTTTGGATACCAGTTCAGTGTCAGTCAGACTGGAAAACAATCACAGAACGAATACCTATACGTTCCGTTATGTGAATTGCCCGGCCAGCGATAAATACGAAGACGCGCCCGGTGGCGCATGGTATGCGACCCATGTGATTTTTTTTATTGATAGCTACAAGGATGAAAAAGGAAATGCTGTCCATTATCTCTCCAACATGGACGATTTATATAGGCTGAGTTATGGATATTTAAAAACCATTAATGCCTCCGTCAGTCCGCTGATTCAGAATATCGTCGATTCCATCACTGCTAAAAATCCCAATCAGGAGGAGAATGCAAGAAGGATTTATTCCTGGGTTCAGCAGCATATTAAATATGTAGCATTTGAGCAGGGAATGGAAGGGTTTATTCCAAGAGATGCGACCACCGTATGTAATCGCAGATTTGGGGATTGCAAGGATATGGCCAGTATTTTAACGGAAATGATGCGCGCAGCCGGCATCACCTCCTACTTCACCTGGATCGGTACCAGGGACCGACCCTATCAGTTTACCCGAATGCCGCTTCCCCTGGTCAGTGATCACATGATCTGCACCATTCGATTGAATGATCAATATATTTTTCTGGACGCCACCGATCCGACCTGCATTTTTGGATTTCCCAGTGCCATGATACAGGACAAGGAGGCACTTATTTCCATCAATGAAAAAGAATATAAAATCCTGAAAGTACCTGTCGTCGAAAAAATAAAGAATGTTCAAACCGATTCCACCTGGCTGGAACTTACCCCTTCCGGAATTCAGGGAAGAATCCGTCAGAACTTAAGCGGCTATTTTGCCATGCACATGCATGGCAGGTTGTTGTA
>DATCAO010000344.1:0-9113 GCA_036512575.1 Puia sp. | reverse complement strand
ACCGGTCATTCAAATAATTATAAATGGATGTGAGATGGATTCGATAGTAAAGGGGTAATAATACATAGGCAATTAGCAGATAACCCAGGAAATAACCCAGTGTGATTTGAAAATAAGAGAAGTAATCCCTGGCCACAGCGCCCGGCACACTTACAAATGTTACACCGGAAAGTGAAGTGCCAATCATACCAAATGCCACCAGCATCCAGTTGGAATTCCGGTTTCCGATAAAAAAGGATTCATTATCAGACCCCCTGGATGTGCGGTAGGCCACAAAAAGGAGAAGCATAAAATATGCCACCACAAAAGAAAAAAGTAATAGGGGAGACATGCCTGGATGTAAATTAGTGATTGAAAATTAGGAAATACAATATTAAATTTTCAATTTTAGTTCTTCCAATCGGGGACATCTTATGAATATTGAATCCGTGGCAGTCTTTTGTGGTTCCCATAGTGGAAAAAATCCGGTATACGCGCAGCATGTCAGAGAACTTGGTAAACTTCTGGCCTTGCTGAAAGTGAAACTGGTATATGGAGGCGGACAGAAAGGACTTATGGGTATACTTGCCGATTCTGTGCTTGAACATGAGGGTCAGATTATGGGAATTATCCCTGAGCTGCTTATCGAATGGGAAGCACAGCATAAAGGTCTCTCGGAATTAGCCGTAGTTCCGGATATGCATAGCCGAAAGAAAATGATTTATGACCGTTGTGATGCCGTAATTGTGTTGCCGGGTGGATTCGGTACAATGGATGAATTATTTGAAATTCTAACCTGGAACCAGCTAAAAATTCACAATAAGAAAATTTACATACTCAATTCTGATGGATTTTATAACCACCTGTATAAACATCTCCAATTAATGTCAAAAGAAGGATTTCTTCAAAATGAATTGCAGGATTCGATTTATTTCTGCGCGACTCCGATAGAGTTATTTAATAAAATAAGTTGAAAGGACAGGAAGGTTTATCAGTTTCAAAACCCCATGCTGTAGCCGAATCCATAAACAGCCTGGTGATAAAAAGGCGAGTAAATATTTTGTAAAACATCGTACATGATACTGATTGTAAAAGCACCATTGCCACCGGCTGGAATGGCTGCCCCGCCACCCATTAGGAGAGAGGGCACAAACTGGTTTATTTTTAATGTTGGCTGATCCTGATTGGATCCCATCCCAGACTGGCTGTACCACATATAATTTTCTTCCGGCTGAACCTGAATAAAAAGTTGTTTAATCGGGTACACTCTGCCAAAAACACTCATACCCGCATAACTCTGCTTATAGTTCCAGTACCCATCATTATACCCGTAATAAGAATAGTTTATGCCAACACCTGCGGCAATTACCGGAGTAAACTGATAACCCACCAGGGGGGAAACATTTACAATAGTGTAAGTTCCAAATGCAAGACCCAGGTTACCGCCGAAGAATAGTTTCGATTTGTCAAATCCACCACTCCCGCTTGCATCCTGTGCTACGGCGCCAGTGACCAACCCCAGTCCAATCATAAGCGGTCCAATAATTTTTTTCATAAAAGAAGTATTGGTAATTGGGATTTTAATTTTTGAATGACGGGCAAAGAGACTGATGGGGGTCCCCATTGTACTCGGAATAATATCCGGGGCGAATAATTGAAAACTCCCAGGCGCCGTTCCCGTTATTATATTGCTTAAGAGAAGATGTAGTTATATCATATGAGAACATCAATCGAATGTTTTTGTAAATAAAACCCACCATCGGAATAAAAGCGTCTCCAAACCGGTAATACATTCCCCCAATCAACTGCTGGTCCCCGTCTCCGGATAGGTTATATTGAGCATTCAGTCCGGCAACCAGTTCGTGTGCATCGGCCTGTTGGGTGTAGTAAGCCATCGGATTTACAATCACCAAATCACTTGTTTTGAAACTTCCGTTAATAAAACCTATGTAACGTGGTGGAATCCGGTTATCGTATCCAACGGGGTCGTTACTGAAAAAAGTCTCTTGAGGCTGATTAATGTGTTGCACTGAAAAACCTGCATTTAAATAGGTTTTGTCATTAGGGAAATAGGCATAGTTCATTCCGACCTGCATATCAAAATAGCTGATATTGGGTTTGTCAATATACACAGATGATGGGACGTTGGTATCGAAAAATTTTCCGTCGAACTGATCTGGAAATTTCAGGTCCGCACTATTAATCTGTTTATTTACATACCCGGTATTAAAACCGACTGATAATAAACTGGAATAGCCAAGCATCTGGTGATAGGCTACTGATCCGTAAATTTCAGTTGTACTCAGACTTCCGGCGCCGGCTACATCATGCAGAATCGCACCACCGAGGCCAAGCCAACCCGATTCTATGCGGTTGCGAAAAACCTGGGCATCACCCCATAAACTCATCGTTTTGTAAGGCTGGGACATAACTGTAGACCACTGATTCCTGTAGTTTGCTCCCAAACGATAGTCTGCATCCGGAATAAAACCCGTATTTGCGGGATTGGTCAGCAGGGGTTCATTAAACCACTGCGAAAAATGCAGGTCCTGGGCTTGTATCATCGATAAGCCGGTTACCTGGAAGAGAATGACTAATAACAAATTTCGCGTCCGCATCATCGGTACAGAATTTCTGGATAACAGACTATAAAGATACATTTTACCTTATTAACGTGATATCACCCCTCTTGGTTGTTTTGGAACCATCATCGAACGCCGCTTCCAGGGTATAAGCATACACGCCCATTGGCTGCGGAACCCCATTATAAGTGCCATCCCAGCCCTGGAATGGTGTATTCGATTGAAATACAAGCTGACCGTAACGATTATATATCTTCCAATTCATACTGATGATGCCAAATCCTTTTACACTGATGATGCTGTTTTCCCCAAATCGGCCTGGTGTAAAGGCATTGGGAACATCGAGCAATGGATTAATCAATGTTTGCACATCCTGGCAAGCCGTATCTGCACAGCCAAATTGGTTGTAAGCTACCAGACAGGCATTGAATGTCCCGGTAAATTGGTATTGGTGAATAACATTCTCGGCGGATTGTGTGTCTGTCGAATCATTGTCACCGAAATACCAGGTATAATGGCTGGCATCAGTTGAATTATTATGAAATACAGTTGGTGTATTATATTCCGGTGGCTGAGGCGTTGTAGTGAAAGCTGCCATCGGACTTCCATGTACCTGTATGGATTGCACGGTTGAATCTCTCACATTACAGGATCCATTATCAATAGCCAGCAGGTGAATCGTAAAAGATCCGGTATCTGTATATAAATGCGTTGGATACATCTCTGTGGAAATCGGGGAACCGTCTCCAAAATCCCAAAAAAACTGCTGACCCCCAAGAGAGGTATTGTTAAAAAAAGCATTATAAGGAGCACATCCGCTTTCAACGGTAAACTGCGCTTTCACTAACGGGGAAACCCTGACTGTATCGGACAGGCTATCAGGGTAATTGCAATAACTGGTGTCATTCAGTATTAACCTGACCATATATGTGCCCGGACCAGCATATGCATGGGTAACAGACATTGGCGGATTGGGAGCAATAGATCTGGAACCGTCTCCAAAGTCCCAGGTAAAATCTCCGGGCAGGAAAGGTTTACTGGGTGGAGAAATCGAATTATTTGTAAACATATAGTTCAGCAATTTGCAGGGGGGCAATTTTGTCACATCAAAATCAAGAATGGCCCGGTCTGTACGTACCCTGATATTCAGGTAACCGGTGTCGGCCACATTGCAACTATTTGAATCGACAGCAATCAAACGCACCCTAAAAGTTCCAACTGAAGTATATGTATGGAGAACCTGATTTACTGTCAATGCCGTATCCGGTGAGCCATCCCCGAAATTCCAGATATATAATTTCGCATTATGAACGGTATCTATAAAAAGGACCGGCAACGGAACACATCCAGAGCTGTCGTAATGACCGTTAATGATAGAACGGGGATCAGCGGAAACGCCTGCGAAATTAAAAGCTATTTTTATCGCGGCCAGATTGCATCCTTCACCGCCCGTCCCGTTTCTGGGAGACCATACACCCGGGGATGTGGGAAAGGGTGTCAGGCTATGATCTCCGCAATTGGCGCAGATGGCCTGATAGATTACACCATTGCGATCGTACCGGCTGGTTCCACCATCTACATGTTCACTGATGCTGACCGGTCCGTCGTTTTGCCCATAAAAAGTTGCATATAATAAGGCAGAGGCATTTTTCTTTATAACAATAAAGTAGAAATCACGATTATCAGTGATTTTTTTAATGGCATTCGGTGAAACGGGCATTCCGGCTGTTCCTGACATGCCATAAGGATCCTTACTCGCATACAACCAACCACCCCATCCGGAGACATATACATTTTCGCAGCGATCTACCAGAAACGCCACTGGTGAAATATTGGGGTTGGGTGCATTTACGGATCCGAAAGTAGTTGAATAAACATATCCGGAAAGGTCGGCTTGCAGTTTAGCAACAAATTGTTTTGCGCCAGCATTGATAAATCCAACATTGGGTGTAGTAACCCATTTCCCTGTTGTTGAACCCATCACATACGGAAACCCGAGTCTGTCGAATTCAATGCCGTAAATGGCATCAAAACCGGGCGTTCCAAGATAGGTGGTTCTCTTTAGCGTTTTACCGTCATTACTGATCACGCTGATATAACCATCGCAAATGCCACCTGCAAAACCAGGTTGTATCACTCCGGCCTTATTGCCGGGCATGTCTGTACTTGTAGTCGCTCCGGCAACATAGATGTCTCCGGTAATTGGATTGACTTTCAAAACAAAACAGGCGTCTTCACCGCTTCCACCCAGGAAGCTTGCAAAGATCAGTGAAGAGCAATCAGGGGAAAGTTTTACCAGCACACCATCCTGTTTCCCGCCGCCGAAGGTAGTTTGAAATGCACCTGGCGTGACGGGAAAATCACTTTTGGAGCGTGTGCAGGAAGCTACATAAATATTATTGGATCCGTCCAGGATTACTTCACTTCTCGAATCATCGCCATAATTTTTTATTAGGGAATTTGCAGCTTCTACCGCGCCTCCCTCCTTGTTTAACTGATCTTCCACATTCACCGCGTCGTATGCAGATCCGGCTACACAAGCCGAACCTAAAAGACCCGAACCGTTTGCATTCAGCTTCAGAACAAACATGTCACAACCACCGCGTGTACCGAATATATTGAAAAAGGGGAAATTAGTGGAATACGTACGACCCATAACCACCAGGTTACCTTGCGGATCGGAATACATGGTGTGGGGGCATTCATTTTGATCTCCGCCAATATAAGTGGCATAGATCCGATTGCGGCCGTTGCTGCTGAATTTCATGATTCCGATATCGAAATCTCCTCCGCGGAAACCTGGTTCAAAGGCACCAGTGGACACAGGAAATCCGTCTGCGAATACGATGCCTCCGGCGAAAAATGTTCCATCAGGTCCGGGTGTTGCAGTAAACCCCCAGTTAGAGGCCCTGCTACCTGTGAAAGTGGCAAAAACCAATGTTGGATCGATGATTAATACCCGGTTATTGTTAAAATGACTGACGTCAAAAGTGACAACCCGCTCCTTTGATACCCGATACTTCACCCTGACTTCCTCCCTTCCGTTGTCACCTGCCTGGTAAGAATATGGTTCCATTTCTTTGACGTCGCCTACAGATGTTTTCAGTAGCAAGCGGTTATCGGTTACCGTTAGTCCATCCAACCCTTCATATTGCAGGGCAATATTTGCGGGATTTCCACCAGGATGGACGATGAGGTCGTATTTCAATTTGCCATTATCAGTATAATAACGCAGGTCTATACCCGGGTAAATATTTTTGTAAGTAACACCCTGAAAAATTCGGCAGTTCCTGCCCCATTTGGCAGAATCATTACCGATCAGATAGTTATTGTATGAATCCAGGGGTTTGTCAGGAATAATTTCCACATCATCATTCATATTCAGAAAATTCACTGCATATGCATGGGCGCGAAGTGCGGCTGGTCTTCCTGAGAAACTACGGGATACAACAGGAAGATTTGACGAGTCCGTTCGTTGAACCCCGCCATGCGAAACAGCAATTTCGCCCATCTCCTTTTCATTGTGAAGTACAACCCTGATCCCCTTTCTGTGGAAAAATAAGCTTCCGTTGCCGATATCTGCTTTCAACAGTGCGCGGGAATCCCATTGACCTTTGTTTTCTATGAATTCCAGATTTGGCATTTCAGTCTGCGCATAAGCATGCTGGATAGCCAGGATTGTTAATAAAATGAAATATATACACGTTCTGAGCAAAACAGGATTTTTAAAATTAAGTATGCAAAGATGACTGTATACTTGAAATGAAATTTGTTAAAAATTTGCCATAAAGAATAAAATCCGGAACCAGGCTACTTCTTTGTCATCTTAATGATTTCCGTCAACTTTTTATTACCCGTAATTCGCTTTTTTCCTTACATTTTACATTTGAGGCGGACTGTTAGCTTAAGTGGTGATATTTAACATATACAATTCCGTATCTGCTTTTTTATTATCTAATCAATGTAATATCTCCTGTACGCCTGGCTTTGGTTCCGTCAAAAAATGTCGCATCGAGTGTGTAAGCATATACACCGATGGGTTGGACGGCTCCATGGAAAGTGCCATCCCATCCAATAAACGGACTATTTGATTCAAAAACAACCTGTCCCCAGCGGTTATAAATTTTCCAGTCCATGGTCATAATTCCAAAACCTTTTACCATAATGATGCTGTTTTCCCCGAAACGACCCGGGGTAAACGCGTTAGGTATATCAAGTAATGGGTTGATGAGTGCTTCTACAGGATGGCAGATCGTATCCGAACATCCAAATTGGTTTATAGCAACCAGACAGGCGTTAAACGTATTTGTCTCCTGGTATTGGTGAATGACCGTATCTGCCGAATTTTTTAAAGTTGAATCACCGTCTCCGAAATGCCATACATAGTGTGTTGCGCCTGAGGATGTATTAAAAAATATCGTTGGTGTATTGTATTGGGCCGGTACGGGTCCTGAGTAAAATCCGGCGATCGGTTTTGGATTAACATGGATGGTGTGGGGGATTGAATCCCTGATATTACAGGTATTCGAGTCGATCGCCAGCAGAGAAATGACAAATGTTCCAGTATCAGCATAAAGGTGCTCGGGGTTTATGTCGGTGGAAGAACTTCCATCTCCGAAATCCCAAAAAAATTGTTGGCCTGCAAGAGAAGTATTATTAAAAAATGCGTCGTACGGCGCACATCCGTCAGCAATTTCAAATTGAGCTTTAACAACTGGCGAAACACGGAGAACCTGAATGGCCGTATCAGGATAGTTACAATAATTGGTATCATTTAAAATCAACTGTACGTTGTAGGTGCCTGACCCTGCATAAGAATGTGTTATTGGGCTGGCGCCCGGAGCTGTGGTACCATCGCCGAAACTCCATTTAAATGAACCCGGCTGAAAGGGCTTTCCCGGAGGTGGTGTAGAAATATTTGTGAAAAGATATTTAAGTGAATCACATGGGGGAAGTTTGTTAATTGTAAAATTCAGAAATGCCCTGTCTGTCCGGACACGAATGTGCAGGTAGGCTGTATCGCTGATATTGCACGTAGTGGAATCGATAGCTATCAGCCTCACAGTGTAAACTCCTATATTGGTGTATGTATGCATTACCTGGAAAGCTGCAGTAGTCGTATCTGGTGTACCATCACCGAAGTTCCAGACATATATTTTTGCGTTGTGAACAGTGTCTTTGAACAGAACATCCAATGGAACGCAACCGGAACTGTCATATCGGCCATTAATAAGCGAGCGGGGGTCTGCAGCAACCCCGGCAAAATCAAGTGAGATCTTAACGGCCGCCAGATTGCAACCATTTACCCCCGTTCCATTTTTTGGTGACCACACATTGAGCGTAGTTGGGAAAGTTCCGCGGCCATAGCAATTTGCACAAATAGCCTCATAAATAATACCCTGTTTGTCAAATCGGCTGGTTCCACCATCCACATGATCACCCAGCCCGGTGGTTCCATCATTCTGCCCGAAAAAGCTGCCGTAGAGCTGGCTGACAGCATCTTTCTTCATAACGAAAAAGTAAAAATCTTTTCCGTCTGTGGTTTTTTTCAGTGCATTCGGCGTTACTGTTAGTCCGCTTGTTGTAGAATTATTATAGACAGCCGGGTTGCTTCCGGTACCTTCCGTTTCAAGACCCCCTCCCCAGCCAGCGACATATACGTTTTCGCAACGGTCTATCAGAAATGCGGTCGGTGAAATATCGGGGAAAGCAGCACCTTTTCCGAAAGTTGTTGAATAAATGTAATTCGAAATATCCGGCTGAAGTTTAGCAATGAATTGTTTACCATTGGCCTGCTTAAAAGTGGCATTAATGACTGGCCAGGCACCCGTAGTTGTTCCCATAATGTAGGGAAATCCCTTATTGTCGAATTGGACACCGTATAATACCTCAGTGCCGGTAGTGCCCAAATAAGAAGTTTTGATCAGCGTTCCCCCATCATTACTGATGATAGACAAAAACCCATCAATACCACCTTTATTCGTCGATGAAATTACCGCGCTGTTCCCCGTGCCGGGCAGGTTGGTACTTGATGTGCCACCGGCAACATAAATATTGCCGGTAAGGGGATTCAAAGCCAGAGCGAAAGCAGCGTCGTCTCTGCTACCGCCGAGATAGCTGCTTGCCAATATGATTCCGAGGTCGGGAGTGGTCTTAATAAAAACGCCGTCCTGCAGTCCTCCGGAATTTTTCTGAAAAGCATTGGCGGTAATCGGAAAATTGCTGGATGAAGTGCAGGAGGCCAGGTAGACATTTCCAGATTTATCAAGTATCACTTCACTTCTGCCATCATCTCCGTAGTTCAACCGCAATGAATTCTGGCCCATGGGGACAATATTCCTGGAATACTTAGGCGCTATATTCACCCCGTCATTGGCAGTTCCCCCGATGATTCTTGAACCGATCAGGCCTGTTCCCCCCGCATTGAGTTTAACCAGAATTATATCATACCCGCCTTTCAATACATCTTTAGTACCACCGGGCACAACACTCGGAAAGTCAGGTGAACTGGTTCGTCCGGCGATTACGAGATTTCCCGCCTGATCTGCAATC
>DATCAO010000343.1:0-2659 GCA_036512575.1 Puia sp. | reverse complement strand
AATATACCGGACCGATTATGGGAATGCCTGATAAAAAAGGAGTAGCGGCTGAAGTTAAAGACTCCTCAAAGAAGGAACCGCCTTATGTTCTTTCCGGTATGGTGAGGAATGAACAAACCATTATTGGGCATGGTGCCATATTTAACGTGCCCATAGGTTCCGGGAGACTAATCGCCTTTACATTTGATCCGCTTCATCGGTATCTCAATCTGCATGATGCTGTTCTGGTGTGGAATACTTTGATTAACTGGGATTATCTGAAAAACCCTTAGTCAGGAAAATGAAAAAAATGATTTGCCTGTTGCTGTTGGCTTTTTTTCATGATGCATTAAATGCACAGGACAAATCTATAGACAGCCTGAAAGACATCATCTACTTCTCGAAAACAGATAAAGCCAAAGTCAATGCTCTTTATACCCTGAGCGATTTTTTTATGACAAACCGCTCTAATCCGGATAGTTCATTGCCTTATGCTTATCAAGCATTGGAACTATCAAAAAAGATAAATTATCGTGAAGGAGAGGTAACCGGACTGTCAAATATAGGCTTATTACTATCCTATAAAGGACAAATTGATTCCGCAAAAAAATTGCTCTTTGCAGGTCTGGACATAAACAACAGAATTTCTCCGCAAAAATTGGAAATGAAGTTAACATTACTGGCTGAATTAGCTAACGCTTCCGGGATATTAGATTTAGACAGCGCGAGATATTATTGTGATAAAATTCTGCGGCAGGCTAGAAGTTTTCAAAACACAACATTTGAAGCAATTGCCATACGCGGTTTAGCCAATGCTTTCTTAATTCATGGGAGTTATCCCGAGACGATGAAATTGTATTACAGGTATAAACAAATTGCCGAAACAAACAAAGAGCCATTTTTTAGTGCAAGTAGCTATCGGCTTATAGGGAATATTTATTCATTTCAGAATAATATACGGCAGGCGATTCGCTACTATGATACAGCGGCGTTAATGGCAGAGAAATTAAGTGATGGAAACGAGCCATTATTCCATTATTTTTTCCTTGGAAAACAACTGTTATTGGCATATGTCTTTGGATCTAAAGCGAGATCCTATTTGAAGTTGAATATTCTCGATTCGGCTTTATTATTTGCGAGGCAATCTTTTGAAATATCCAACAAAGCATTTTTGGTGGGCTCCATGGCCGGTCTTTATGTCATAATGGGAAAAATATATGAAGGAATGGGCATTGATTCCATTGCCTTAAACTATTTCAGGACGGGTATCTTATTTTCATTAAATCACAAGTTTGATCCTATAGAAGCATACAACGGGCTTGCTGACTACTTTTGCAAAACGGGAAACATGGACTCCTGCATCATATATGCAAATAAAGCACTTGGTCTGATCCAAAATTCCCAGGAACTATTAGATAAGCCCGATACTTACGGTTTATTATTAAACGCCTACAAATCGAAACGGAATCTTGACAGTGTTTTGAAGTATATGGATCTGATGCATGCTGCGAGGGACAGTATTTTGGGGGCAGGTAAAATAGAAGAGATGCAGTTGGTTGTTTTTGACGAAGAGCAGCAGAGGAAACAGCAGGAGGCCTCGGTACTTGCCTATAAGAACAAGGTAAAATTTATCTCATTATTTGCTGGAATCGCCTTGTTATTTGTAGTTGCCGGTTTACTCTGGCGAAGCACTAAGGTTAAACAAAAATCTTATGTCGCGCTGAAGAAACAACAGGAAGAAACAGATTTTCAGAGAAAGAAGGCGGAACAAACACTTGAGAAACTCCAGAATACCCAGTCCCAACTGATTCAGTCCGAAAAGATGGCCTCCCTGGGAGAACTTACAGCAGGCATTGCCCATGAAATTCAGAACCCTTTAAATTTTGTTAATAATTTTTCAGAAGTCAATACTGAGCTGTTGCAGGAGCTTAAGGCGGAAGGCTTAAAGCTTAAGGCGGAAGGGAATGATCAATGGCAGGAAATTTTAGATAATGTGATCAATAATGAAGAAAAAATAATTCATCATGGCAAACGTGCAGATGCGATTGTAAAATCTATGCTTCAGCACTCCAGAACCAGCGTCGGTCAGAAAGAGCTGACTGATATCAATGAACTGGCCGATGAATACCTGCGCCTGAGTTATCAGGGACTTCGTGCCCGGGATAAATCTTTTAACGCATCAATGAAAACAGACTTCGATAAAAGCATTGGTAAAATAAATATCATCCCGCAGGATATCGGGAGGGTCTTATTGAATCTGTACAACAACGCTTTTTATGCTTTGATTGAGAAAAAGAGACAACAAGGCCAAAGCTTTGAATCAGTTATATCCGTGAGCACAAAGAAAGTTAATAGCAAAGTGGAAATCAGAGTGAAAGATAACGGCAATGGAATACTACAAAAAGTACTGGATAAGGTGTTTCAACCTTTTTTCACTACCAAGCCTGCCGGACAGGGAACCGGACTGGGCCTATCGCTCAGTTATGATATTATTAAAGCTCATGGGGGTGAAATAAAAGTGGAGACCAAGGAAGGAGAATTTACTGAGTTTGTGGTTCAAATCCCGGCAGTTTGACTTAATCCTCAATCACATGAATTTTATCCATTTACTAAATCCTCACTAGTTCCCCGCAAACCCACTGGAATCAGCCCACAGTACTTTTGTATCGGGGAAGGTGAT
>DATCAO010000342.1:0-4431 GCA_036512575.1 Puia sp. | reverse complement strand
AGGTGCTTTTCTTATCTATCTGGGATCGTTTTATATAACAGGTGTGATAAATCTATTTATATATTTTAAAAATAAGGAAAGAAGAAAATATGCATTAAGAATATTAATTGGAGAATCATTTTTTATACTGCTTTCCATTTTATTATGCTTTTATAATTTGAAAGCAGCCCTTACCGTTTTTGTTTTGCCATTATTATTTATACGCTTTGCAATGATGGCAGGAAATTGGGCACAACATGCTTTTATAGATGCACAGAAACCTGGTGACATTTACAGCAACAGTATTACCTGTATTAATACTATTTATAACAAGAAATGCTTTAATGATGGATATCATATAGGTCATCATTTGCGCCCCTATTTACATTGGACGGAAATGCCTGCTAATTTTAAGGAAAATATCAACATTTATAAAGAGAATAAGGCTATAGTTTTCACTGGCTTGGATTATTTTCAAATATGGTTTTTGCTAATGACTAAAAATTATAGAAAATTGGCATTAAATTTTGTGAAATTAGATGATGGACAAAATGCCGAGGATATTATAAGTTTTCTTAAAACTCGTACTCAGAAGCTTAAAATTATTTAGTCCGTTGTTGGTGAACTGTTATTCTATTCCCATTTTTTTTATTATCGTTCAATAGTACATAATCAAACGTGAATAGAAATATATGGAACTTGAATTTGACAAGCATTGTAGTAAAGTAGCTGATTGGGGCTCGTATGAAGAACAGGATGGCCTATTGATTACCAGTCAGAATCCAGCATGCTCAGATGCGGTTGCAAGACTTCTTTTAAAAACACTTATCTGTGAAAAATAATTTTATCATTAACTTACTGCAAAAATGAAAGGGTTTAATGGCAATATCGAGAAATTGACTTTGGAAAATACGAATTTCCGGAAAGTATTATACACCGGTAAACATCTTCAGCTTGTATTGATGAGCCTGAAAGTTGGGGAAGAAATAGGGTTGGAGGTTCATCTGAACAACGATCAGTTTTTTCGGTTTGAAAGCGGAAATGGTAAATGTATTATCGACGCAAATGAATACAGTGTTAAGGAAGGAGATGTGATAGTTGTGCCAGCGGGCGCAAAACATAATGTTATCAATACAGGCAAAGGGGCATTTAAAATGTACACAATTTACGGTCCGCCAAATCATCAGGATGGGACCATCAGGGCAACAAAAGAGTTGGCGGAAAGAAATGAGGAAAAATTTGATGGGAAAACATCTGAATAATTAACGCGATAAATCTAGACTTATTTTGTTGGTTGCTATGAAATTTATTTTTATCCGTTTTGGGACTAGTCCCTACTACAAATGGCATTTTCATCAATTCGGCAAATTTAACCAGGTACACTAGCAGAGGGGTTTAACGGTATCAGATACCGCCTATTCGTTCACCAGGCCTTATACCTCGGGTATCACTTTCTCACCCCTGCAGATAAAAAAATAATCCCTTCAATAATCACTGAATGGCAACATGTACTGACTATGGAATATTGACTGGATACTGGATTCTGTTCTGCGTTATTCACCATATCACCGCCATGGAAAAATGTAAGAATATGTTCCAGTCAAAAATGGGCAGGAGCTTCCAATATTATCGCCTGATTTATTCAATCCTGGCATTGGGTACACTCATTTTAGTATTGTGGTTTCAGTTTTCTATTAGTAGTGTGGGGCTGGGCATTCCAGTCCGAATTAAATATTTTATAGGGCTCCCCTTTGGCGTGTTGGGTACTTTCCTTATGGGCGTCTGTATAAGTAAATACTTCATCAAACTGAGTGGTATCGGCGTTTTTTACCCTGAGAAGCGACCAGCTTCACTTGAACTCAACGGTATTCATAAATACATACGTCATCCCCTTTATTTTGGAATACTTCTAACGATGTGGTCTCTTTTTTTATTCTTTCCTCTATTGAGCAATTTTTTGAGCTGCCTTTCTATTACGCTGTATGTGCTGATCGGTATCCGGTCAGAGGAGAAAAAGCTTTCGATCCAATTCGGCGAAGTATATGATAACTACAAGCGGAGCACGCCAAAACTGATTCCTAATTTTATTTTTATTACTAAAGCCATCCTTAACTATTCTTAATGATCTTTCTATAATGGAACGTTCGGATATACTGCAGTTACGAGACCTGGGGCTTTTTCAAGAATCAACGATCTTTAAAATAGGGATTTGCTGCTTTAGTTTCCTCTTTTTTAATATACGGATCCTTCGTTTATCAAGATAAATATCTTTACAGGCGGCGAAGCGCATTATACCATAAATTGGAGTGTTATCCGCAACCCTCAGATACGCATCTATTACCGTACATACAATTTACCAGATGATGACCACAACAAAAGAATCTTCATTTTTAATTTGGCAGAAATGGCTATTCTATACAAGTTTGTTTTTTGCAACGGCAGGTATCGCATTTGCCCTCATAGGAAATAGCTTCCTCTTTCAACCCTATAACACAATGCTTGCGAAGCTATTTTGGCATAGTTCTGAATTTCCGCCGGAAGCAGATCGGTTTCGTGCATTTATCTATGCACCTCTAGGTGGAACGATGGCTTGCTGTTACATTTTACTCGCATTCATTGTCCGCTATCCATTTAAAAACAAGGAGCGCTGGGCGCGTAATGCTATCATAGTTGCCTTTAGTGTATGGGCTTTAATAGATAGTGGTGTTTGCATTTATTTTGGAGTGTATCCACAAGTCTATCTTATAAACGCATTTTCAATAATAATCAAGGCTCTTCCAATTATCTTTACATGGAAGCAGTTCTCACTGTAGGTCAGTTACTAACTCTGCTACGCCTTAACTTCGCTGCCAAACTGTTACTATATCCTGTTTTTAGGATTTGCTCATATTGGTGGCCAGATTATGGGTCACAATGATGCGGTATGATACGTAATGATACCCAATGATGCATTATGATACCGTATAATACGGTATGATACGAAATGATAGATTAAGTTGGTGTATGATTCTTCATTTGCAGCTAAATAATCATTTAATGGAATTCTAAGAAATTTTAACTTGAGGAAAATATGTTTGAATCAATAATAATAAGGCCTAAAATTCACATTTTTAGTCATTCTGAATGGCTGGAAAGTATTTTACAAGGTATTTTTAGGGGTTTAAGCTCCCAGGCTTCTTCAGGAGTCGACGATCTTTAAAATAATGAGAGAATACACCCTAAAAGCGATCGACCAAAATAACCGGTAGCCAAAAGGTAATAGCGCTATACCAATAAATGATCGTTACGAATCCGTTACTAAATATTGGCAAATCCTTTATAATGTGATAAGATACTTCATACAAGCATTTTATGAGTTTTCAGCGGCACCTGATTGAATAAAGAACACACGATTATGGTTCCAATTGTTCAGTGATACAGTTCCCAAACTGTTACTTAATTGAACTAACTCTGTATGAATCAGCGAAAAGTATTTTATGACAGTGAAAGTACCGTCAAAAAATGACTAATAACGCCTAATTTCCCCAATCTGAATAGATATCGATTGCTGTCGATTTAGACTATAATACTCCAGGAGTACCGGAGATAAAGGCTTCTTCGTGTAATAATTATTCAGATCACGGCACAAACTTAGCCATAGAATCTTCCCAGTGGCTGTCTGTTAACTGTTGTTTATTGCTGCCGTCGGCATTCATGAGAAATACGGTTCCGTATGGCTGGAAATTATTTTCATACAATGCCGCTTCATCTTTGAATCCATATATCCCACTACTCCACAACAACTTTCCGTCGTTCGTCCATACAGCATGGGCATCGTTCGCTGGGGAAAATGTAATCTGCTTTACATCCGTTCCGTCTGGTTTTATGGTAAAAATATCGAAGTTGTTATTTTGATGCCTGCGGGTAAACGCTATCAGATTTCCATCTGGTGACCAGAAGGGCAGATTATCATATTCTTCTGTAAGTACAGTGATCGAATGATCTTTCAGATTGAAAATTCTAAGTCCTAAATCCTTTTCACCCCAGACCCTGTACACGATTTTATTCCCGTCGGGTGAAAAACTGGGAAATCCTGCATTGGGCATATCCCCTGTGATGGGCTGTGCCTGTGTACCATCCTGTTTTACCATCATGATTTTGGCTCCCTGCGTTTTTCGTGATTGTAAAAAGCCGCCGATTCCAAAAGCAATCCATTGTCCGTCCGGCGACCAACAGGGAGCGAAAGCTACATTTCCATTGTCCGGAATAAAAACCTTTTTCTTATGAGAACCGTCTGGGTCCATGACAGCGATCGAATTATCGTCATCTTTTTCGGTTACCACGAGCTTTCCGTTTTTAGAAAAATTCGGGAACACATTGGTATATCGATATTCGTAATTGGAATTCCAACTGTATAACAACTTGTTTTGGGGCCATGGTGTATAGTCCTCTTTTTCGTAAACCACTGTTTTT
>DATCAO010000341.1:0-5640 GCA_036512575.1 Puia sp. | reverse complement strand
AGCTGCAAATAGTAAATCTTTCGTTCGTCTTAATTAGACTATCTTACTCGTCATCTTACAGCCTCAACATGTTTTGAGCAGCAAATAAATTATCCTCAAAGAGCAGTAGTCGTTACTCCTTCATTTTTAAGACTGGTAAGTTTTCTGACATTTAAACAGAACATCGAATAGCTGTCAATACTTCAACATGCTCAGGAAGATCTTAAACAGGGGCATTCATTTCATAAAATTCGGTTTCTCGTTTTTCAGATCCGGGGAACCTTATGTTTCTGACAAAATTATATTAATGATCGACGGCGACCCGGATTTTTGCGTGCTCCAGGCGGATACATTGGGAAAACAGGGTTTCAGGGTCCTACTCGCCCATACACTGGAATCTGCGGCATTTCAAATGAACGCTCGCAATCCGTCCATCATATTATTGGATCACGAACTGCCCGATGGTTCCGGCTTCAGTTTCCTGGAGAAAAATGAATCGGCCCTTGAATACAAATCCGTCATCCTGATGACTGCAGACCCATCCGCAGTGTCAGGAGTCACTACGATGATACCGGGGGTCATCAACATCCTTCAAAAACCTTTCCCTCCCGATTCGCTGAACAAGATGGTCTATCTCGCAGCCCACTTTTCCCGGCAGGTATAAATGATTCTGTACTGATGTCCGGCAATGGAAGGCTAATTACAACAAACGTTTTTTCAGATAATAATCCATGGATATTTTCCCGCCGCCGGCCCAGGCAAACCATACCGATAGTATTAAAACCAAAACAGATAGGAGCAACTCGGAAAAACCATTCGATAACCTGCTGTTTAAATTGATGAAGAATATGGCGCCCAAAAGAATGGGGACCTGTGCCCAGGCAGATATTCTCGTCAGCAGTCCCAATATGATAAATGTTCCCCCCAATAAATGCACCCAGCAAATGAATAAGGCCAGGGTCATATTGATGTTTAGTTCATTCAGACTGCTGCCCTGAATCAAATGAAATAATGGCTGAATCGTCCTAAGAAAAAAAATGCCCCTGAAAGCAAGGATGATGCCCAATACTATGCGGATGATGACGAATACGAAAGGATACTTATCATCCCATGAAGAAATTTTACCGGGTATACTCATAAAAACTTGTTTTATGTATTTACACCAGGTTTTTGGGGGATAGTTGGTTTAACGGGAGGGAGTTTCCGCCAAGAACCTTGAAACTTCAACCTATTATGTTTTCGATCTCAATTATTTCTTTAATGTTTGGATCAAGATACAAATGGAATATTCCCTGCGAACTGAAAACCCCAGTGTCAACAACAACGCTTTCGCCATCCAGCTGCAGCTGGGTTTCTAAATGATTATTTCGCCGGCGCCGCATCCACTTTTACGGCGATCGCTTCGGTGTAGGTAATGTCTACCAGGTCTCCGACTTTAACGCCAACAAGTTTCTGCGGGTCCCTCACCTTGATCGTTTTTGTGTTTCCCTTGGGTCCCATGAAAGTGACCGTCGGCACTGTAGGATCGATCGCTGTGATGGTAACTGTAACTGAAGTCTGTTGGGCTACTGCGCCTGCGGGTTTCGCACCGGGTTCGGCAGCCACGGCAGCCTCGGTGGTTGACACGCCAGGGGCTGCACCATGTTTCCTCACCTGGTATGCAAGCGCTTCCGTATAGGTTATGGTAATCACATCGCCCTTCTTTACCTGTGCCAGATTTTTTACATCGTCGCTGGCAACAAAACTGTGTTCCTTGCCGTCATCCGTTTTGATCGTCACCTCGCGGGTTTTCTGGTTGATCTTCGTTACTGTCGCTGTCGCAGTAACGGAGGCCACCACAGCCTGCCCTTTATTATCGTTCTGCGCTTTGGCATTTGTTGTGCTCAGCAGGCTCAACATCGCAATGGCTGCGATCGCCCTTAGGCCCTGCATCGATACATGTCCTGTCTTTTTTCTCATGGATTTTTGTTTAATGATGTTTTATAACTTATTTAGTGAACCGGAATACAACTCACTGGCAATCCGCCCGGGTAAATATAGGTCGTTTTTCAAAGCAAATTCACCTGATTTTCGTCACATGACGTTATGAATTACAGTCTGCTTTGCGCGTTTTTAATATCCAATTTCTTACCTTGCCTGTGAACCCAAGGATAAATCAGACTTACAATGAAAAAATGCTTTTTGCCCTGTTTGGTCATTGTGATGAGCCTAGCAAGCCTGCCTGTTTTTGCTCAAACAAAACAGGATACGGCATCATTGGGCATGGCGGGAGATAACCTGGACCTGTACGCCGTACTGGATCTTTTTCTAAAGTCAAAAACCATCGAGGATTTTGAAAAATCACTTAATGAACAAAAAACCAAAATTAATAACCTGGATCTGGATCTGGATGGAAAAGTTGATTTTATCAAAGTGATTACAAAGAAAGAGGGTGATTCCTATACGTTTATATTACAGGATGCAGTCAGTAAAACAGAAACCCAGGATGTTGCGGTCATTTTAGTAAACAGGGATAAAAATAAAAAGGTTAATGTCCAGATCGTTGGCGATGAGGATTTGTACGGTAAGGATTATGTTATTGAACCAAAAACCAACCCAACGCCTGCTGTTACGGCTAATCCGGCCTATGGGGGTCCGGACCCGGTTACCAAGGATGTACCGGCGTCAACAACAACGGTAGTTGTTCAAACGGCACCCGTCGTACAGTATGTGTATTCGCCTGTTTATGTTCCCTATGTTCCCCCTTATTATTACGGATATTATCCACCCTATTTCGCAATGGCTACCTGTATAGCGGTTGGCATTTATCGTCATAATAACTATTACCACCATGGAGGTTATTATGGCGGGCATTATGGTGGAGGCAACACAGTAATAATTAATAATCGAAATCAGATAAGTCATTACAATAATACCAGAAACACGTCCAACCGGGTGCAGCACAATAATGCAAGCGGAAGTTATGGTAACAGGGGTTCTGCATCAACACGTCCGTCTACCGGAGGACCCTCAGCGTCTACGCGTCCTTCAAACGGGCCTTCAGCATCAACACGTCCGTCAAATCAGCCATCCGCGTCAAACCGTCAATCAAACGGACCTTCAGCTTCAACACGTCAGAGCGGATCAGACTTTTCATCGTCTGGTCGCACCCGGAGTAGCGGGAGCAGCAGTTATGGCGGAGGAGCGAACAGAAGTAGCGGCAGCAGCAGTTACGGCGGAGGTGGAAACAAGGGTGGGGGCGGAGGTTTTGGCGGCGGAGGCAGAGGTGGTGGCGGAGGCAGGAGACGCTGATTTATTTAAGAGGCAAATCAGAAGCGCTCATATCCCGCACACTCACATATTTACCATTTCTCTTTTCAAAAAGACTCATATAATTCCCGGTGTTGATAATGACGCTGGCGGAGTCAACCAATTTAAAATAACCGACTTCCACTACCTGGTTTCCGTCACTGGATACAAACACGTCATTGGTTTTGAATGAAATGACATTGGAATTTGCATTCAGATCGGATTTCAGAAACGCCACAATGGAATCCTTTCCCACCAACGGAGGCCTGTTTTGATAAAAGGATGTCGCATCATCTGCATAGTACCCAATATCTTTAAGTACACCGGCATTATAATTCGCTGCAAATTCATCTTCCTTCGCCTGAATGTCCTTTTTGATCTGTTCTTTGTCAACCGCTACAGCTGTTGCATTTTCCCCATTCTTCCCATTACAGCTGATCACCAGGGATCCTACACAAAGGGCAAATATTCCTTTAACCATTTTATATTTCATAATTAATCGTTCTTGAGGTGCCGGTGATGAACCTTAAAAGTAGTAAAATTATGATAGGGAAAAAATAATTCATGTCTGTATGCTATGGAGTATGACCCTACTTCCTAACCTCACCGAGCACCGGCTTCAAAATAAATTCCAGGAAACGCCAGAATTGGAGTTTACCCAATACAGGATTCAAAAATGGTGTAATGAGACAATAGTTCGTATTATTTTCCCTCATATGATGCTTCACATGATGTGTGCAGCCCTGTATGATCCTGAATTTTTGCAATAGTCGGATAAAAGCCGGCAGGCGGCCAGGAGGAATATGTGCATATTTGTGAACCTGGCAGGCGCTGATGCTTACCAGTACAAACAGGCCGAGTTCCCAGGTCAGGTGCCGGAAAATCAGCGCGGTCCCTAAAATGGCGATCCCGATGATGATCGCATCATAGGAACTCTGCCACCAGTTCTTTTCTAAAAAAGCAGTTGGTTTTTTGTGGTGCTGTTCGTTGGGTTGAATCAGCCATTTACCGATCAGCGGGGTTTCTTCAGTCCAGAAAGTATCTTCAAGCCAATGTATGAATCCAGTAAAGAAATCCGCCGCGTAAATGGAACACCCAATTTTCAGAACCACATCTAATACATGCTTCATGACCGGATCGAATTATCCAGGAAAAGTTTAGGAATTCCGTTTAGTCCTTTATGGTAATACCTGGGTGTAACGCCGGCAATATTTTTGAACTCCGGATAAAATGGGCCTGATCCACATAACCGCAGGAATCTATGATGTCAAAAACTTCTTTCCGCTGGTCCAGCATTTTCATGGAATGTGAAAAACGGACGATTCTTGAAAACAGTTTCGGTGTCAACCCGATCTTTTCAGAAAAATGCCTTTCAAATGTTTTGGTGCTCATATTCGCCTGTTTCAGCAACCAGTCCATATGCACATTGCCCTTCTTCTCATTGATGAATTCCGTGACCCGGTCAATATTCCGGATATCTATTTTCTTCCTGTCCAGCTGATTGATAAAATAATTTTCAATTTGCCTTATCCCGCTTTCGATATTTTCAGCATTGAAATAATATTCCCTGCAATGCATCAGTCCGGAATCATTGATGATTTCTGTACCATTCCCGGCGGTATCCACGATATCACTCATCTTCAGTGCAAAAAAAGAAAACAGCCCTACGGCTGTGAAAACAATGGTGATCATCTTACCCGTCTTGTGAAACTGTGTCACGCCCTTATAGGTCATCGGACCGACAAAAGTAATCGGGTCGGCCATGATCAGGCTGCAGTCCGCCTGGTTAATATAATATAACAAACCAGATTTTTCGAGAAAACTAATGGCCGTAATGTTCAGGGGAAATATCTCGTGATTTTCAGGCAGGTCTCCTTCGTCCCTTATATCGCCCACTATAAAGTATTGAATGTACTACCGCAGGGGCAGAGCAGGAGCAATAAGCTGAGAATGGATCATCTGCCAAATGACTTTAGAACGGTTCAGGGGCCGTTTCCGGTAATTCTAATTTAAACCAATTTCTTCAAAACCTCATTAACAAACTGTTAAGGGGCTTCTTCGGGGAGAAATTTCGCACAATCTGCGGGAATAAAATTGTAGATTTTCGTCAATCTTTCCCATTCAAAACCATCCCTGTTAGGCCTGAATGCATTCGGTGCAACGATTTTTTCAAGTAGACTCCCGGTTTGGTCAGAAGAAAAATTCTTCCCGGATTATCTTTCCATCTTTTACCTGGTAAATGCAGATCTCCTCCATGTTCATCCGTCCCATGCCCTTCATGGTCACGTCCATCTGCCAGCCAATGGTAAAATAATTTCCCTCCACAATGGGTTCACTGACGTTGCCTCCGTGATTGGCTTCTATCATATCAGC
>DATCAO010000340.1:0-10219 GCA_036512575.1 Puia sp. | reverse complement strand
TAGGTAATTGCCCGAACCAACCGGACACGCCACTTTCAGTGCGTTACCATAAAAATTTCCATATTTCCGAATGGATTGAATGATCAGATAATTGATCGGCATCCAAACCGGTCCGCGCCAGTTTGAATTACCGCCGAATAAATTCGAGGTAGAGTCTCCCGGATCATACTGGATATTGTAGTCTACATTGTCTATCTGGACTGAATAAGGATTTTTTTTGTGGTATTTGGACAAGGCCCGAATGCCCCCCGGAGCAAGAAACTCCTCTTCATTCAATAAACGTTCCAGAAGGCTTACCAGTCGATCGCGCGGAACCAGTGAAAGCAGGATGGAATCGCCGTCCAGTTTTTCTTCGTTGGGCCAGAATTTTTTATTCTTCAGCCGGTAATTCTCAAACCAGTTGATGCGCTTTTGAAAATCTGCGAGGTTATCCAGTTTCTTTTTTTCAATAATAGATACCGCGAACAGGGTGGTGATTCCTACGATGGAATGTATGCGCAATTGTAACGGTGCGGAGCCGGCAATCGACAGGGTATCATAAAAAAACCGGTCTTCTTCATTCCACATGCCCTGTTCGTTCAATGCTTCCGCAATGAGTACGAACTGTTCAAAGAACTTAGTAGCCGTATCTTCAAAGGTTACATCCTTCATGGCAATTTCCAGTGCCATATCCATCATATTCAGGGCATACATACCCATCCAGCTGGTTCCGTCGGCCTGTTCAAGTTGCATCTGCCCGGGCAGTTCACTGCTGCGGTTGAAAACACCGATATTGTCCAGACCCAGGAAGCCTCCTTCAAACATATTATTTCCATTGGGATCCTTGCGGTTGATCCACCAGGTAAAATTGATCAGCAGTTTTTGAAAAATTCTCTTGAGAAAATCTGTATCAAAAGTGCCTGTTTTTTCGCCCTCAATCCGATAGACTGCCAGCGCGGCCCAGGCCTGCACCGGCGGGTTCACATCGCTGAAATTCCATTCATAGGCGGGCAATTGACCGTCGGGTTTCATATACCATTCCCGCATGATCAGCAGGAGCTGGTTTTTTGCAAATACCGGATCCACCATACTCATCGGAATACATTGGAACGCCATATCCCAGGCGGCATACCATGGATACTCCCATTTATCCGGCATCGCAATGATGTCCTGGTTTTTCAGGTGCTTCCAGTCGTGATTGCGTCCAAACTTTTTCCCGTCGTTCGCCGGAGATATACCGTCGCTGGTGGTGAGCCATTTCTCCACGTCGAAATGGTAAAACTGTTTGCTCCACAATAATCCGGATAAAGCCTGACGTTGAAGGATCTTGTGCTCAGGCTCCGTATCGGGGTGCAGGATTTTTTCGTAAAACGCATCAGCTTCCGACTTTCGGGCTTCAAATATTTTTCTGAATCCGAATGTGAACGGGTTCGTGATGATTTTATTGGAAAGACGCAGGTAAATGCTTTCCGTTTCCCCTGCGTTCAGTCTTAATTTGTACACCGGTGAAAACTTGGTTCCGTTTTTCTTCTTCTTCAGTGCGTCCAGGTTTTCTTTTTTGATCAATGCCGAATGAAAGAGGTCTTTTACAAAGGGCGATTTATTCGGTACGCCTAATACTTTTTCCGTGTTGGTTTCATTCTCCGTAAACCATTTTTCCTTTGGCGTCTGGAAATATAAATAATAATCGCCGAGGCGGTGGTGTGTGGCTTTTACTGAATTTTTGTTGCGCAGGCTGATATCCGGTTTCACTTCCTCATCATCATTCCATCTGTTGTAGAACCACAGAGTAGGTAATACGGTGATGTCTGCAGCTTTATAAAACCGGTTGGTGATGTCGATTTTGATAAAAATATCAGTGGAGTTCTGTTTGGCATAGGTAACGAGCACGTCGAAATATTCATCGTCATCAAATGCGCCGGTATCGAGAATCTCAAATTCGGGTTCTATTTTAGAACGCAATCGGTTTTCCTGGATGAGTTGCTGGTAGGGAAATGCCTGTTGCGGATATTTATACAGGTATTCCATATAATAGTGGGTAGGAATATTATCCAGGTGATAATACAATTCCTTCACATCCTCTCCATGATTCCCCTGGTTGTTTCCCAGTCCAAATAATCTCTCTTTGAGGGTGGCATCTTTTCCGTTCCAAAGCGCGACAGCGAAACACAGGTTCTGGAAAAAATCGGAGATCCCGGCGAGTCCGTCTTCTACCCACTGGTATTGCCGGCAATGCGCATGATCATATGGAAAATAATTCCATGCATCCCCATAAGGACCATAGTCTTCCCGCACAGTTCCCCATTGCCGTTCGCTCAGGTAGGGTCCCCACTGTTCGAGTGGGATTTTTTTAAAGGAATTAACAATTAATCTCTTCTGCTCAATAGTCATAAAGTAGCCGTAAAATTACGGATTCCAAATTTAATGGCCGATGGTAGCTGATGTTCTGGTATCGTTTTTGAATCTATGCTGAGAGATAGAATATTTTATAATTCTAAAAATTCAATTATGGGAAAGTTAAGTGGCAAGAGGGTAGCTATTCTCACCGAGAATGGCTTTGAAGAAATTGAACTTACCAGTCCGATGCAAGCGCTAAAGAAAGCAGGCGCAATGGTCGATATCGTTTCACCTCAAAAAAATATGGTCAGGGCCTGGGATCACGATCATTGGTCGGTTGAATTGGGTGTGGATGTTCAGCTCAGCGAAGCAGATGTTGATGATTATGATGCACTCCTGATACCCGGCGGTGTACTGAATCCTGACCGGATGCGTATGAATCCGGCTTGTGTGGATTTTGCTCAACAGTTCCTGGAAGAACAAAAACCGGTGGCGGCGATTTGTCATGGTCCCCAGTTGTTGATTGAAACCGGTATGCTGCATGGCAGGAACATGACTTCATTTCCTTCCATACGTACCGACCTGGAAAACGCGGGTGTTCACTGGACTGATGTGGAAGTTATTACCGACAATGGACTAACTACGAGTCGGAGTCCCAGGGACCTTGAAGCCTTTAACAAACGCATCATCGACGAAATCGCAGAAAGCAATTATGCACATTCTCCTGTTTTATAATCCGTCCCGATTTATATATATCGTGCGTTGTATCGTGAAAAAGAACCACTTCGGTGGTTTTTTTTTATTGATATTTCCTGGACAGGTCGTAGAGGATTTTTTCTGAGGCGCTGTCGAAAATCTGATATACCGAATCCTGCAGCCAGTGCCGGCGGAAGGCGGTCACAGCGGCAATACTGTCTTTAATATTATATCCGATGATACGCAAGGCCTGCAAATCGTTAAATCCGGGCGGAACGGTTACATGTGCAGTATCATCCCACCAGATTCCAAATCCATGATCAGCCAATGTTTTCCACGGAAAACGCCAGTTGGGATCCACTTTCCTTCCGGGAGCAATATCGCCATGACCAATAAAGTTTTCCTGTGGAATTTTGTATCTGCTCTTCAGGCTGTCGAGCAGGACCAGGAGGCTGTTGATCTGCGGATCGGTGAAGTATTCAAAACCATCATTATCCAATTCGATTCCGATACTGGATGAATTAATATCCGTATTATTTCCCCATTTACTCAGTCCTGCCTGCCAGGCGCGCAGGTAATCATTCAGCATATGGTGTACTGTGCCGTCTTTGCAGATCACATAATGCGCACTGACCTGCGACTGGGTGATGGTAAATGTGTGGAGTGTTTCGGGGCAGCTATTCTGCGCGGTGTGGTGGATGATGACAAAATTAGGTTTCCTCAAATCAAAATTCACCGCGCCGATCCAGGGTGAATCCTGTTGGGGAAAATAATTGACCGGTTCCTCCCGGATCAGGGTGCCCAAATTTTTTGTTTCCTGCTTGTACCGTTTATTCGAAGCACGATAGGGGTTGTGGTTGCACCCGATGCAGAGGATCGCCAATAAGAATGCAGTTCTTTTCAGCATGAAACAAAAATAAACAAGTATGAGGAAAGTGTGGGAGTACGGGACTATCGGAGTGGTCTATCGAATTAATTATGCTTTGAGAACAGATCTTGTGCATAGTGGAAATCGACTGTACTCTCATACTCCCATACTCCCACACTTTTCTCCGGGGCATGCTCTTTGCACAACGTGCTATGTACCTGTGAAAGTCCTATGGATAAAAATGTTCGCTTTATTAGTATTTCATTGAAGTTTATCGTGATATCTATGGAAAAAAGACTGTTTGGTGTCATATTGACCATATTGGGTATCGCAGGCCTCATTTTGGCCGCTTACAATTTTGTGCAGGGTAACACCGCCGCGAACCACAGCGTCCGATCGGTTGTGACGTATGGCATATTGGGATTATTGTTCTTTTTTGCTGGAATTGGACTGATCCGAAGCACACGGGATTTAACCAACCGAAGTTAACCCGCAATTTTTAAGACCATGGCAAAGAAAACCATGTGCAACATGTAATTCCCATGGTTTTACATGTTGCGTCTGTACTGTCCGCCTACTTCATAGAGGGCGTGGGTAATTTCACCCAGGCTGCAATATTTTACTGTTTCCATCAGGCAGGCAAAGAGATTTCCCCCGCTCACAGCAGTCGCCTTTAGATTTCCCAGTGCTGCAGCTGATTCCCCTTTATTACGTTTCTTGAATTGGTCCAGATTCCTGATCTGCGATTCCTTCTCTTCTTTGGTGCTGCGGATGATCTCATTGAGGATGGTGGTATGGGAGCTCTCTTTCTTCAGGAAGGTATTCACGCCTACAATGGGTAACTCGCCATTGTGTTTACGGCTTTCATACACCATACTCTCTTCCTGTATCTTATTGCGCTGATACATTCTTTCCATCGCACCGAGCACTGCCCCACGTTCCGTGAGGCGGTCGAATTCTTTTAATACTGCTTCTTCTACCAGGTCGGTCAGTTCTTCGATCAGAAAAGACCCCTGAATAAAATTCTCCGTTTTTGCCGTACCCAGTTCACGGTTGATGATCAGCTGAATCGCCATGGCCCTGCGCACGCTGTCTTCCGTTGGCGTGGTGATGGCTTCATCGTAAGCATTGGTATGAAGAGAATTGCAGTTATCATAGATCGCGTACAATGCCTGCAGGGTGGTGCGGATATCGTTGAAATCGATTTCCTGCGCATGCAGGCTACGACCACTGGTCTGGATATGATATTTCAACACCTGGCTGCGTTTGTTGGCCTTGTATTTATATTTCAACGCTTTGGCCCAGATGCGGCGCGCTACCCTGCCGATCACACTGTATTCCGGATCCATGCCATTGCTGAAAAAGAAAGAAAGATTCGGCGCGAATTCATCCACGGGCATACCGCGGCTGATATAATATTCCACATAGGTGAATCCGTTAGCCAGGGTAAAGGCCAGCTGGGTGATGGGATTGGCGCCCGCTTCTGCGATATGATATCCTGAAATGGACACGCTGTAGAAATTTCTGATTTTATTCTCGAGGAAATATTCCTGCACATCGCCCATGAGTTTGAGTGCAAATTCGGTGGAGAAAATACAGGTGTTCTGTGCCTGGTCTTCTTTCAGAATATCCGCCTGCACCGTTCCGCGTACCTGATTTAATGCTTTTTCTTTCAGCAACCGGTACACATCGGGGGGCAAAACTTCGTCCCCACTGATGCCCAGAAATTTCAATCCAAGGCCATTGTGCGTCAAAGGCAGACCCGCCAGTTCCTGGTCATGATATTTCGGAAGTTTTTCCTGACCATATTTTTGAAGCAGGCGTTCATTCACTTCATTCCAGATCCCTTTCTCTGTTATATATTTTTCGCAGGTCTGATCGATGGCAGCGTGCAGAAAGAATGCAAGGATTATCGGCGCGGGACCATTGATGGTCATGCTGACTGAAGTTTTCGGATCACAGAGATCAAAACCGCTGTATAATTTTTTTGCATCGTCCACCGTGCAAACGCTCACGCCGCTGTTACCTACTTTTCCATAGATATCGGGGCGGGGATCCGGATCCTCTCCGTATAATGTCACGGAATCAAAAGCGGTGCTGAGCCTGATGAAGGGTTGTGAGGCGGAGAGATAGTGAAATCTTTTATTGGTTCTTTCGGGTGGCCCCTCACCTGCAAACATTCTTGTCGGATCTTCCGTTTCGCGTTTCAGTGGAAAGGAACCCGCAGTAAACGGAAAAGAGCCGGGAACATTTTCCTGTGCCTGCCAGCGCAGGATATCGCCCCAGTCGCTGTATTTCGGCAATACTACTTTGGGAATTCTTGTTCCTGACAAACTGGTGGTAAACAGTCGCTGCCTGATTTCCTGATTACGGACATGGAAAACATATTCATCCGCTCTATAAGATTTAATTTTTTCAGACCAGTTGCGGATCAGCTTGCGGCTTACCGGCGTGAGCTGGTTTTCATATTCCCCGATCCTTTTTTCCAGTTCCGGTAGCAGCGCCTGGCTG
The DNA here is from genome assembly GCA_036512575.1 of Puia sp. Classification (GTDB taxonomy): domain Bacteria; phylum Bacteroidota; class Bacteroidia; order Chitinophagales; family Chitinophagaceae; genus Puia. Next base: position 3,828 of record DATCAO010000340.1, on the reverse strand, counting down.
CCTTCATTCTTTTTTAATTCTTCCAGCGCTCCGGTTAAACGATATAATGCAGATGCGATGCGTCGTTGGTCTTCGACCAGTTCATTGTATTCTTTTATGCTTTCGTGAATCTCTCCCAGGTACCGCACACGTGCAGCCGGGATAATGGATTTTTCCCAATGGGCTTTTACGTCCAAACGATGAAGATCAGATAGGAACCGGCTTGAACATTTCTGATCTACCAGGCTGAGCAACCGCATAAATAATGCCTGTGTACCTGCATCGTTAAAAAGGGAAGCTGTTGTGGGTTGTACCGGAAGGTCTTCGTCTTTTGCTGTCCAGAGACCATGGTTGCGTTTATATTGCTTACGCACTTCGATCAGCGCATCGGCGGCACCGGGTTTATCGGATTTATTGATCGCGATACAATCTGCGTAATCGAGCATATTGATTTTTTCCAGCTGGCTGGCCGCTCCATATTCGGGCGTCATCACATATAATGAAATATCGCAAAAGTTCAGGATAGATGCATCGCTCTGTCCCGTGCCTGCGGATTCGAGCAGGATCAGATCGAATGCCGCATCCCGACAAACATCGATGGCCTCGCGCACACAGGCACTGAGGGCTACATCGGTTTCGCGGGTGGCGAGAGATCGCATATAAGCTCTGGGTGAATGGATGCTGTTCATCCGGATGCGGTCTCCAAGTAATGCGCCACCGGTCTTTTTCTTTGAGGGATCAACAGAAATCACTGCGATGGTTTTCTCCGGAAAGCCCTGCAGGAAGCGGCGGAGGATTTCATCCGTCACGCTACTCTTACCGGCCCCGCCCGTTCCTGTAATCCCGACAACGGGAATGTCGTGCGAATGATCTTTTTTATGTGGGAGCTTTTTCTCTCCGTTTTCAGCATGTGTGATGGCGCGGGCAATTTTTCTAATCTCCTTGTATTCGCCGAGAGGTAATTGTCCGTTCCAGTTATTTTCTGCCGTCCAGAAAATGCCTCCATCGGGGTTGAGCGTTTTTTCCGTTTCTCTGATCAGGTTGTCGATCATACCTTCCAGCCCCAGGGCCCGCCCGTCGTCCGGGGAATAAATACGGCTGATCCCATGGTCCTGCAGCCATTTTATTTCTGTTGGCAGGATGGTTCCGCCACCGCCACCAAAAATGCGGATATGACCGCAGCCGTTTTTATCCAGCAGTTCGCGCAGGTAGGAAAAGAATTCAATATGGCCGCCCTGGTAAGACGTGATCGCGATCGCCTGCACATCTTCTTCGATAGCTGCTTCCGCGATTTCGTGCACGCTTCGGTTGTGACCGAGGTGAATCACTTCCACACCCCGGGATTGCAGGATGCGGCGCATGATATTGATCGCCGCATCGTGCCCGTCGAAGAGTGAGGTGGCCGTGATCATCCGTAAGCGCTGTGAATTACGATCCATAAAACATGATGAATCTTCAAAATTAGCCTAAAAAACTAATGACTGTTAGTTTTTTGATTGGGCAACTATATACCTGTTGGGGCGGGTGAGAAAATAGTTGATTTCATGCAAATTATTATGCAATCAATTTGAAGTTTTAAAGACCCGAAATATGTGGGGAGTTCCTTCGGCTACTTTTATCTGGGTTACCAATTTATTTTCTTCAATGGAAAACACCGTATCGTATTTACCGTTTGCGCCAAACTTTATCAACTTCTTTTCCGGGATATATTCCCATGTACCGACAATGCGTTCATTAGGAGTATCTGTGTAACTTAAGAAGGTATTATTTTTTTTGAATTCATAGTAAGAATTCTGCACGCCCTTTGCTCTATAGACCTTTTGCTCTCCATAAATATCGTATTCGTTAGTCCATTTTTTGCAAAGTAAAGACTTAACCCTATCAATGGGCATGTCTATTGTTTGCGCATTACTGTAAAAACAAAAAAATAAGTTCGCAATAAGGATTAATTTGGAATACTTCATTTCTTCTTTGCTGGCTTAGTGGGCTTTGGCTTAGGCCCAGGATTTCCGGCCATAGACACTTTGATAACATCCTCGAAACTGTCGATTATAGCATGGCTGTTGTTGTATTTATGGGCTCGTTTCCTTTTTTAGGTTTACCGCGACTGCTAAGTTATGGAATTATTGTGCCTTCGGAACCCTGCTTTTCAATGCAACTTCTTCGAAAGACCTGAAATTGCGGTATCGATCATTTCAGGATTCCAGACTTTCATACTCCAGTCCAAAAAGTAAAAGACGGTCATTTCCCGGCTGGTCGTATCTCTGCTCAAACGAACCCTGCAGATCGCCAGCATGCCCAACCTTTTAGTGGTGTCTGCCGCTGCGATTTCCCTTTTCAGGGAATCAAATTGCGTCTGCATATAGTTCACCTCACCCTGATAAAATTCAATACTGTCTGCCCTGCTTCCTTTTTTTGCATTCGCCAGTTGTGTGCGAACACGGTTAAACTCCATCATGTATAAGGTATCATCTATAATGCGTTCCGTTTTTCTGTTGATCGTGTCAATTTTTATTATGCTGAAAGAATCCAAAACCAGCGTGGAGTCTATTTTTTTTACATGGGATAAAAAGTTGGCTTTGACCCGGTCGGCCAGACTCTTGTGTTTTGATTTACACGACAAAATCAGAACAGTGAAAATAAAAACAGGCAATACAATTTTTTTCATTCGTATCATTCGTTTAAGTTTTCACCGCTTCCGCACTATGACATTGGTACCTGCATACACATCGTGCAGCGCCCTGTTGGGCTGATTCACGAAAAAAGCAACCGTGTCTGCAATGAATAGAACAAATACAATACCGTTGATCCAAAGGAGTGACGGATTGCTTACCGATACCTGTTGGTTGAATTCCTTGTAATTATTAATGGTGTCGAACGCCGTACTAAAATAAAGCGGTAATGTAATGATGTGTTGGAGAATAGCCGGAAACAAATAAAAACTCACGCGCTTCAGTTCTTCAGAGATGGTAACTTTTTCAAAATCACGGCCAACAACCAGGAGACCCACGATCATCTTACCCAGGGTAGCACCAAAGCGGCATTCCATAACCGGTTTATAAAATATCGTTACCAAACCGATCAGCACATATAATGAAGGGATTTTCCAAACTGTTACATTAAAATAAGAAGCCGGCAGTGTCAATGCCAGTACAATGCAGCCATCCAAAAGTAATGCTCCAAAGCGATCCCAGAATTTGGAGTATACGATGTCGGCTTCAGGAAAAATGGATTCTTCATTTAACGATTCATCGTTCATTCTGCAGGGGTTAGTTAACTAAATTAGGAATAATTCGGACAAAAGCCCTTTGACTATTCTGCCGCCATAATATACTGTCCATTCAATGGTCGAACTGTATTTCGTAAATCGAGGGCCACAATTTCCCGGTTACATAAATTTTGTCGGCAAGGGAATCATAGGCGATCCCGTTCGTCTCTTGAGCATTGGGGTATTTTTGTATGGCTTCTGTTTTCAATTTAGCGAGGTCCAGTTTTCCAATAACCATTCCCGTTGTGGTGTCGATTTTTAGGATGTAATCGGTCTGCCATTGATTCGCATACAGGTATCCCCTGATCAGTTCCAGCTCATTCAAATTCTGCACGGGACCGTTATTGTCCTTCACTCCAAGTGTCTTTACAATGGCAAAAGTTGCCGGATCGCGATAATAAATATTGCTGCTGCCATTGGTCATCAGGAGAACAGTACCATTGGTTGTGAGTCCCCATCCCTCTCCATCATAATGGAAGGAGCCAAGTTTTTTATACGTTTTTTCATCATAGATAAACCCAATCCGGGTGGTATCGGTAAGCTGGTAGATTTTATTTCCCACAAAAGCAATCCCTTCTCCA